>DASSJW010000489.1:0-2792 GCA_035690995.1 Xanthobacteraceae bacterium | reverse complement strand
ATCGCGCGCGCTTCCGACGACGACGCCGAATACTGCCTGCCCGCCGGCGAGGTCGAGAAGATCGAGGCCCGGCGAGACGAGGCGCTGGCGAGCGCCGCCCGCACGCAGACGGCGGGCGGCCGGAGCTTTTTCCCTCAGCCGCTACCGGAAAGCCTGACATGACCGCTGACGCATTCGTCGCTGCCGGCGGTCCGAACGCCGATGAACCGGCGATGCCGGACGTGTACGCGCAACGGGCGTTCGGGTTCTGGCTCTACCTGATGAGCGACGCCATCATCTTCTCGCTGCTGTTCGCGACCTACGCGGTGATGGCGCGCAACAATGCCGGCGGGCCTACCGGGCACACACTGTTCAGCTTGCCGAATGCCTTTGGCGAGACGCTGTTGCTGCTGCTCAGCAGCATCACCTTCGGTTTCGCCACCCTGGCGATGAAATCGGGCGAGCGGGCGAGGATGCTGTCGTGGCTGCTCGTCACCTTCGTGCTCGGGCTCGCGTTCGTCGGCCTGGAGATCCGCGAGTTTCACGGCCTGGTGCAAGCGGGCGCCGGTCCGGATCGCAGCGGCTTCCTTTCGGCCTTTTTCACGCTGGTCGGCACCCATGGCCTGCACGTGAGCTTCGGCCTGATCTGGATCCTGATCATGGCGAGCCAGGTCATGGTCAAGGGCCTGACCGCGCCGGTGACATCGCGTTGCCTGCGCCTGGGCCTGTTCTGGCATTTCCTCGACATCGTCTGGGTCGGCATCTTCTCCGTCGTCTACCTCCCGGGGATCCTCTGAATGGCACACTCAACCACCGACAACGATCGCGGCCTGAAATCCTACCTCACCGGCTTTGCGCTCGCCTTGATCCTGACCGCGATTCCGTTCGCGCTGGTGGCGGTGAACCCGCTGCCGAAGCTGCCGACGCTGATCGTCATCGGCGTGGCGGCCGTGATCCAGGTGCTGGTCCACTTGCGCTATTTCCTGCATCTCGATCTCACCTCCACGCCGCGTGAGAACCTGCTGGCGATCGTGTTCACCGCCATTCTCATTTTCCTCATGGTCGGCGGCAGCTTCTGGATCATGCTCGACCTGAACCACCGGATGTCGATGTAGTCCCCTCCGCACGGCGCCTTTGCCGGCGTTCGCCACTCATGCGTCGGCGGTATTGACGCCAAGGCCGTTGGTGCGGCAAAGAGCACCCCGTCGGCGCGCAACAGGAAACCAGAGCATGGCTGATCAGGGAACGACCAGGCGGGCGGCACGACGAATGATGGCCCGCGCATGAGAGAACGAGGTCGCGGACCAGCGCTCAGCAAAGCCGAACTTCGAGCCCAAGCCGATCAGGCCATGACGGCGGCGACCAAGCCGATCGTGAAACTGCCGACCAAGCTCTCGCGACAATGCGGACGCTGCGGCGAATTCAGCGCGGTGATGGTCGAGCCCGGCCAGGCACCACCCGCGTTTGCCTGCAAGCGATGCGACAAGTAGCGATCGCGTTGCGCGACTGCGTTAAGGCGGCGCCACCGCTGCGGCGGTGACAGCGGCAAGGTGTGTTCAGATCGAGACTTGCCTGCGCGGTCCGTTCACGGAAGCTGCATGAGACGACGCGGGCGCAGCGGCGGCGTCGGGATCGACAGCGTGCGCGGCTGCGCAATGCGCGCGGCCGGAAGTTCGCTGTGCGCCTCGTCGGCCTTCGCCTGCAGGCGCTTCTCGTATCGCACGATGAACAGCGGCACGCTCAGTACGGTCGCGGCTGCCGCAAGACCAAGGATCGCCGCGGCCGGCGAAGCCAGGTTGCCGAATGCCTCGCCGAAGGAATAGGCCGCGAGCCCGTAGCACATGATCCAAGCCGAGGCCGCGGTGGCGCTGGCGAAATAGAAGCTGTGCTGCGCCATGGCGTTGGTCCCGGCCAGCACGGCCGCCATGTTGCGGAGGATCGGCAAGAAACGGGCAATGAAAACGAACCTGCCGCCGTAGCGGGCGAACAGCCACTGACCGATTCGTATCCGCCCCGGCGTCAACCCGACGCGCGCCCCATGCCGCGCCAACAGCTGATGTCCGTACCGCCTGCCGATCCAGAAGCCGACGATCTCGCCTATGATGGCGGCGACGATGCCGGCGCCGATCAGGGTCCAGAGGTCGATCCCGTGCGTCCTGGCGGCGAAAAAACCGGCCGCGATCAGCGCCGCCTCGGCGGGTAACGGAATCCCGACACTTTCGAGCGCAATGAATGCAGCCACTACCCAGATGCCGTAGTTCGCGACGAACTCAGCCATTTCCCCGTCCCCCCCGACCGGCACGACATATTGTCCTGCCGGCCCCACGTCCCCCACTTCGAACCAGAATCGCGCCCCTGAGCTATGGTTAACACCCTGCCATGGTTCTAGGCCGGGTGTGAGGCCCACTCGCGCCTCAATGCAAAATACGAGCTGAATGTTCCCCTGTGTGGCCCCCAAGCCACAATCACCCTGGCTCATTCACCAGTGAATTTCGCCTTTTCAATGATTGTGCGACGAGCCTGGCCGGATTCCTGCTTTCAGGCCTGAAAGCGCCGACTGCGGGCGGGGGCGCGAGCGTGCCTCGGCTTGCAGCCGAATGTGGCCGCGTTCTCGTCAAATCGAGAGGAAATCGAAGGATTCGCGCCAATCCGTGCGCGGCGCGCCGTCATCCTTGCCCATCCGTCGGCGCTGCCGACGCGAAGACCTTAAGCCTCGCCGTCGGCTTTGCTTTCATCCGGAGGAGCCTCCGCTGCGCCGCGCTCGGCTTTGCGCTGGGCCAGCTTCTCCTCCTTCTTTTTCTGTTTTTCTTCGG
>DASSJW010000488.1:0-5870 GCA_035690995.1 Xanthobacteraceae bacterium | reverse complement strand
AGCTCATTCCCTACGACAAGGTGTCGCGGCCGAAGGTCAAATTGCCTGAGCGATCGGACAAGCGCCGATACGACGATCAGGCGTCCCTCAAGGGGATGAAATTCGTGGCCGAGAAATACTGACGAAGCGGAAAACGCGCGGCCGGCGGGCGAAAGGAGCAGGGGATGGCGCTTCTCGCCGCTTTCGTCTTCCTGCTGTTTTGCTACAGCCTCGTGTCGCGGCGGCTGGAGGGCACAATTGTCACGGCGCCGATCGTGTTCGCCGCCGCAGGCATGCTGGTGGGCTCTGTAACGCCTGCAGTGCTCGGCCCGGCCTTCGGCCGCGACGCCTTCCTTCGCCTCGCCGAAATCGGCCTGGTATTGCTGCTCTTCACCGATGCCAGCCGCACCGATTTGAACGTGCTGCGGAACATCCGAAGCCTGCCGACGCGTTTGTTGAGCGCGGGCATGTTGCTGACCATTGTGCTCGGCGCAGTCGCAGCCTTCATCGTGTTTCCGCACCTGTCCATCTGGGAGGGGGGAATCCTCGCTGCCATTCTCGCGCCGACTGACGCCGGCCTTGGACAGGTCATCGTGAACAGCCCGCGCGTGCCGCTGCGTATCCGCCAGGCTCTCAATGTAGAAGCCGGACTCAATGACGGACTTTCGGTGCCGTTCCTCTTGTTCTTCATCGCCCTGGCCACAGCCGGCCGCGAAGGTGGCACCGCAAGCTTGATGGGATTCATCCTGGACCAGCTCGGCCTCGGCGTCCTGGTGGGTGTCGCGGTTGGGCTCGCCGGAGGATGGTTGCTGGCCTACGCCGGCCGGAAGGAGTGGATGGCGGACTCGTTCCGACAGGTCGGCCTGATTGCGCTGCCGGTGTTATGCCTGCTGGGGTCCGAAATGGCGGGCGCGAGCATGTTCATTGCTGCGTTCGCCGCCGGCCTGGCGGTGCAGATCGGCTTCAGGGACGTAAGCGAGCACAGCCTCGAGTTCGCGGAAGAATGGGGACAAGTGCTGAATCTTTCCGTGTTCTTCCTCTTCGGCCTGTTGGTGGCGCAACAATGGCAGCAGATCGACGCGGCGGCGGTGCTGTACGCGGTGCTCAGCCTGACCGTCGTGCGCATATTGCCGGTCGCGATCGCGCTCGTCGGCGCGCGGCTGAGCACGCCGACAGTTATTTTCATGGGTTGGTTCGGCCCGCGCGGGCTGGCATCTATTGTTCTCGGGCTGGTCTACCTGCAGCAGGAAGCGAATCTGCCGGGGGAGTCGACGATCACACCTGCCGTCATGGCGACCGTGCTGATCAGCATCTTCGCCCATGGGCTGAGCGCAGCCCCCGGCATTAAGCTTTACGCCGGCAAGATCGCGGGGCTCGGCGCCGACGCGCCGGAACATCAGGAAGTCAAGGCATGAGACGGCGTATGTCCGGCCTGGATCGATATGCGACGCACGACCGGAGGCATAGACATGTTGCGCCAACTTCTGGTGGGGGCTGCCGTCAGCGCGTGCAACATTGCGATCCACGCGTTGGTGATGACCGCCGTGGTGCGGGTGGCACAGAGCGCAGGCGCGAATGACACATCGCGGCGATCGCTGCAATTGATCGCCGTCATGATGGCGACCGTGTCGGTCCTGATGGCCGCCCATATTTGCGAGGTGGTTGTTTGGTCGCTGGCCTACGCGATGACCGATGCCGCACCCGCCGGTACCGATCTCCTCTATTTCGCGTTCGTAAATTACACGACGCTCGGTTACGGCGACGTAACGCCCGTGGAGCGCTGGCAGTTGCTGGGACCGATGACGGCGATGAACGGCGTACTGCTGTTTGGCTGGTCGACCGCCGTCATTTTCGAAGTGCTGCGCAGAACGGCCGTGCGAGGAGCCGTGGCCGTCGTCGCACCTGCAAATGCGAAAGCGGGAGTCGTGAGGCCGGACGATCCGTGACCTCCCAGATGATCGAGAGGCCGCCGGTTGCCTTGCCGTCAGCCGCGACCTTTACGTCGATTGCATAAAGGTATCGAGCCATGCCACGATCTTCCCGAGTGGTAAGAAAGCGTGTCGCCGGCGCCCTGTTGATGGTGCTGGGAGCTTTCGCTCTGGCGGCGCCGATGCAGCGGGCCCCTGGTCTCTTGCGATCCTCGGCATTCCCCAGATCGTTTGAAGCCGGGATTGAACCAAAATCCCTTGCGCTCGCACAGCACGCAGCCTTGCCCTTGATGGTCGCAATTGTTACCGCGCTGGCAATCGCCTGTGTCATGTGGGAGACGTATCCGAGGGTGCGCTCACCTTGACCGATTGCGCGTTCCCGCCGGGTCGGCCAGCTCAGGCGTGCTGCTCCGCCGGATGACCGCGAAGGCCATGTAGCCCTCCGTCGTGCAGGATTGGTTGTGTACCGAGACAGCGGCCGAAAAGGCCCCTCCGCCATCGGCAGCGAGCGAACCTGCGGCTATGGTATTCCGATCTCTGGTCCGTCTACTCCCCTCTCAATCGATCTGCCCGATCCCCGTCTTGCTCTACGGCGTCATCGCGATCGACGCCCGCGACGGGCACCTTTTTGCCTCGGCGCACTGCAAATTAATCACATTCCCTGACTGCGAGTGCCATTTTGGGTAAGATGTTCAATGGCGGCGATACGGTCGTCGAAATGCAAAGGAAAATGCCGCGCCAATCTTCGGCTGCCAGATAGGTGATCGAATGATGTCGGCTTTTGCAGGAGAGAGAATCATGAAAGATGATCATCGTCCTCTTAGTCAAGATTGGTTAGAAAAACGGATGGGACATCAAGCTTACGGATATATGCGAAATTGGGGATCAATTGTACTCTGCTTAGTATTGATTGCAGCAGTGTGCGGCTTGGCTTTATTTTGGATTTTTGGCGGATAAAATTGGCACTGTCCAAAAGCATTGAGTTGATTCTCAACCTTCGGACCGCGAAGGCGTCCAATCGAGCTGTTCGCTCATCATCGCCAGCACTCTCGGAATTTGAACCTGCGATCCGCGCTGTCGTCCCGGCTCTGCTTGGCGAGGTGGCGGTGCGCGCATCGTGCTTGAGAGACTCCGCTGGCCTTGGCCCAGCGGTCCCCGTGCACGACCTGGAGCAGAGAGCCGATCAAGATCTCGGACAAGAGCAGATCCGGATGAAGGTGCTCGGCTCGCTGTTGATGGCCCTTTGGTGGGGCAGTTCAAGTGTGACGGCAAGCCGCTCGGGCCCGCCGAAGAAACGCTAACTTCGGCACCAACGCAGGCGTGGCCAACGGGTCTTTGACGGAATACGCCGGCGCGTTTCATCCTGATCTGGCGCATCTTGGCTCGAGCCGCCGAACATCCAAAAGGCTTTTTTGCGCCAGGGGAACTGAGCGCAAGCGGGAATCGACCCATGCCACAGTCGACCGGAATTTTGAGAAAGCGTGTCGCGGGCGCCTTGTTGATGGCGCTGGGGGCGTTCGCTCTGGCCGCACCCATGGCGGCGGGCCGATGGTCGCTCGCGATCCTCGGGATTCCCCTGATCGTCTTGAGCGTGGTGGAGGCATACGCCACTTTCACTTCGCCGCGGCGTGCCGAGGCGAGAGCGTACCTGCCGTGCCTGCTCGCGCTGCTCGCCGGAAACCTCCTGCTGTTGAGTTCCGCACTGGTCCTCAGCGGCCTATTGGTTCTGCTTGTTGCAATTCTGGTGATCGACGGTTTTGGCAAGATCCTGGCCGCCTGGCACGATCCCGACACCGCCCGCGTTCCAACGGTCGTCAACGGGCTGGTCGATCTCGGATGCGCGGCGCTTCTTTGGCATCTCAGTCGGATCATCGGCGTTGAGCGGGCCATTGGCGTCGTCGTCGGCGCCTATATCGCGGCGGCGGGGTGGCGGATGCTGTTGGCGCCGGTCGAAGCGGAGACCCCCGGCGCGGCCGCCGCAGGGCTGAGCGCTCATCCGGATCCCAAGCTCGGCCTCCCTCCAAACGAAACCTTAGCGCGTTTGCGCCGCGAGGCCGACGCGGCGTCGCCAACGGTGCAGGCGGCCGATCTCATGTGGATGCTGACCCTCGCGGTTGTCTTCCTGGCGATCCATGCCGGCCGAATGCCGATGTCGGACAGCTTGCTGGGCATCAGTTCTCCCTTCGTTGCGACTGCAGGCGACATTCTGATGACGCTGGTTTTTGCAACGCTCGTCGTGCTTCCGGCACGCCTTCTTTGGCGGCGATTGACGAGGCCGGTCGAGCGTTTCGCATGGCGGCTGCAACTCAGCGCGAAAGCCGGAACCGCGCCCGCGAATCCCGCGGCCGTTTGGCTGATCGGGCGCTGGCTGGCGGGCCGCTTCAGTTTCACGATGCGGCTGCGCGAAGGACGTGCCTCGCTGCCCACCGCGCTAATCCTCGTCCTGCGACTGGGCTTGCCGGTGACGGCCTTTTTCGTGGCGTTCAACCCGATCTGGGGATTCAGCTGGTATTTCAACACGGAAAGCTGGGCGACCGGCGTCTATCAGAAAATGACAGAGCTGCGGGTCGATCCCTGGCGCGTCAACATGACCGACGCGGTCACGCGCCTCTACGGCGGCGACGGCGGCGATCTCTTTCGAATCAATCCCGGCGGCCTGGAAGGAGGCGGAGATTTCAGCTTTCTCGTCATCGGCGATCCCGGAGAAGGCGACGCGTCGCAATATTCATTGATCTCGCGCTATCTGGAACTTGGGCGCCGCGATGACGTGAAGTTTCTCGTCATATCTTCCGACGTCATCTATCCCGCCGGATCGATGCATGACTACGAAGCCAATTTTTATCTTCCCTTCCAGGGCTTCGCCAAGCCGATCTATGCGATCCCCGGCAACCACGACTGGTACGACGCGCTGGAAGGGTTCAACGCAAACTTCCTCGATCCCAAAGCGGCGCGCGCGGCGATCGAAGCTCGCGTCCAAGCCGATCTTGGGCTCACCAGCACCAATGCTCGCCGCATCGACAAGCTGATGGCGGAGGCCGCGCGCCTGCGTCGGCAGTATGGCGTCGACGTCGGCACCCAGCGGGCGCCGTTTTTCGAATTGCAGACCGACGATTTCGCGCTGTTGGCGATCGACACCGGCGTCTTGCGCACGGTCGACGAACGACAATGGGCATGGATCGAGCGGGCGCTCGGCCGCAGCCGCGGCAAGTTCACGATGGCCGTCGTGGGCCATCCGCGCTTCGCCGGCGGCCGGGATCTTCCCCCAACCGCCGAAGGCCATGATGTCGCCGAATCGTCGGAAAATTTCGCCGCGCTCTATCGCCTTCTGGCCAGCCACAACGTCAGGATCGCGATGGCCGGCGATACGCATGACTTCGAGTATTACCGGGAAAAAGTCGGCGGCGACGGCGTCACGCAGGTTATGCACCACTTCGTCAATGGTGGCGGCGGGGCGTATCTCAGCATCGGCACGGCTCTCGACTTTCCGAAACAGGCCGTCGTCGGTGACTGGGCATTCTATCCGCGGACCGACCGCCTGCGCGCCAAGATGGACGCGGAAATGCCGGTGTGGAAGCAGCCGTTCTGGTCCTGGATCAAGTGGTTCGGAGCTTGGCCATTCCATATCGAGGCCTTGTCCGGCCTCTTCGATTTCAACCACGCACCCTTCTTCCAGAGCTTCATGGAGGTGCGGGTCGAACGGTCCAAGCGGCGGGTGGTTCTCGTTCTCAACGGCATCCACGGCCCGCTGCAATGGCGCGACTTGCAAACCGGCGGCACGGTGCGGCCACCGAGCGGAACGCTCGACGATCCGGTCGAATTCATCGTGCCGATGGACCGTGAATAGGAAAGCAATTTTCCGGATCAGGCTCGAGTGTATGTGTGCCGAAAAATCGCGGCTCTTTCCGAATCACGTGCGCAAGATCCTCGCGGGTTTTCAGACGCGGCAGGTAGAGGTAGCGCAGC
>DASSJW010000487.1:0-15929 GCA_035690995.1 Xanthobacteraceae bacterium | reverse complement strand
CAAAGAGGGAATCCTCGCACGTGACTGGGCGAGCTATCCCATCCTCACCATGCCGGAGGCACCGAAGGTCGAGGTCGAGCTGATCAACCGTCCGAACGAGCGCCCGTTGGGCTCCGGCGAAGGCTCCCAGGGCCCTGCGGTCGCTGCCGTCGCCAACGCCTTCGCCAACGCGACCGGCAAGCGCCTGCGCGATCTTCCGCTCCACCCCGCGCGCGTCAAGGCAGTGTTGGCGTAGGTGCAGGACGGACGGTCGCCGATGGAACGAAGCGACTGGCGAATAACGAACAGTGAGTAGCGGTGGCGAATAACGAATAACAAGCGGCCCTAACCGCGACGTCGCCACTCGCTGTCATTCTCGTGGAGGACACCATGGCCATCGACTTCATCGTGAACGGCACGACAACCATCCGACCGGGGTAGGGCAAATGGCCACGCCTCTGGTCGCGCCGGCGATAGCGGCCGCGATCGCGCAGCTCACCGGCGTGCGTCTGCGTCATACGCCGTTCACGCCCGACCGCGTCAAGAAGGCGCTCGCATAGCGAAACAAAAGTCAGGGAGAAAACAGGGATGCGATTCCAAATTTCGATCGGCGGAATGCTCGGTGCGGCAAGCAGAGCCGCCGGATTGACGGCTCTGGTCGCCGTGCCCGCACTTGCGCAGGCCCCCAAGCTCGGCGATCCGCCGGAAGCCAGGAACATGCGGCTCGTGGGCTACAACGATCTGCAGGCGCGTAGCGCCTACCAGCCGACCATTCAGAAGCAGGGGAACCGCTATATCGCCTATGTCGGCCACCACGGCGGCACGCCTGACGTGCCCAAGCCGGTGAACAAGCTTACCGGCCAGCCCGAGTACAACGGAACGTCGGTCATCGACGTGACCGATCCGGCGCAACCGAAATACCTCGCGCACATTCCCGGCCTTCCAGGCAACTATGAGGAAGGCGGTGCGCAGATGGTGCGCGTGTGCGACGGCAAGAGCTTGCCCAAAGGCGATCCCAACAAGACCTACATGCTGCGCGTCTTCGGCGGGCGCGGGCATGAGATCTGGGACGTCACGGAGCCGGCAAAGCCCGCGTTGCTGACCAAAATCGTCGAGGGCCTCAAGGACACACATAAGAGCTGGTGGGAATGCGACACCGGCATTGCCTATCTGGTCTCCGGCGTAGAGGGCTGGCGCGTGCGACGCATGACTCAGGTCTACGACCTCAGCGATCCGCTCAAGCCCGTTCATATCCGGGACTTTGGCCTGGTCGGCCAGGAGCCTGGCGCGACCGGCGCCGTGCCGATGGAGTTGCATGGGGGTGTTTCGACGGGACCGCAGGGCAATCGCATCTATTTCGGTCACGGCACCAACAAGGGCGGCGTGCTGCAGATTGTCGACCGCGACAAGTTGCTCAAGGGCCCGAAGGAGCCGACACCGGACAATCTGCGCTACCCCGAGATCAGCCGGGTCGAAATGCTGCCATTCAACGGCGCTCACACCGTCTTTCCGATGCTGCAGATGCCTGTCGCGGAATTTGCCCATGACAAGGATGGCAAAGTGCGCGACATCGTGATGATCGTGGACGAGCAGATCCGTAACGAATGCCAGGAAGAGCGCCAGATCGTATGGTTCGTCGACGTGACGGTCGAGGCCAAGCCCATGGTGGTCTCGAACTTCTCGGTCCCAGAGGCGAGCGGAAATTTCTGTCAGCGCGGCGGCCGGTTCGGCGCGCATTCCACCAACGAGAGCATGGCGCCGGTGTTCTACAAAAAGGTCGCGTTCATCACCTACTTCAATGCCGGCGTTCGCGCGGTTGACGTGCGAAATCCCTACCAGCCCAAGGAAATCGGATATTTCATCCCCTCGATCACCGAGGCGACCGACAAGCGCTGTATCAAGATCGATGGCCAGGACCGCTGCAAGACGGCGATCCAGAGCAACAATGTCGAGACCGACGACCGCGGCTACATCTATGTCGTCGACCGTGCCAATACCGGCATGCATATTCTGGAGTTGACCGGCGAGGCGCGGGCCGTCGCCGGCCAGCAATAGCCGGTTGCGAGATTTGCGAAGAGCGGCAACGGCGGGTTCGGCCGTTGCTCGCCCTCCCTTGGTGGAGGCAGGCGACGTCGGCGCCAATTCCATTCGATGCGGGGCTTTCGCCCGAACACGAAAAAAAAGGGCCGCGCGGGAGCGGCCCTTTCGCACTTGCTTGCTCCACCCCGTTCAGGGACAGGGATGCCGAGCGCCATCGTAGCCGAGATAGGTCCCGCTCCTGGGGTCGTAGGACTTGAACCGCTGCATGCAGTAAGCGACTGCGTCTTCCGCAATGGGAGCGGCGGGGACGGCGTAAGCCGGCCCCGGCGCGCCATAAATCACCGGGCCGGGGGGCGCCGCGTAAGGGCCGGGGTAGTAGTAGGGGTCATAGCCGTAATAGGGTGAAGCGAGTGCGCCGCCGATCACCGCGCCGGCAACGAAGCCTGCACCGACGCCGCCCCAGCCCCATCCTCCGCGATATCCCCATCCGCGGCGCCACTGTACGGTCTCCGCATTGGCAGGAACTGCGTTCTTGAGGGCGAGCCCGTGCGCCATCGGCGTTGCGGATGCAACTGTTGCGAGCGATGACGTGCCCGCAACGAACACGATTACAGCCACGAGTTTTGTAAAGCGATTAGCCATTCTGTTCTCCTCGGGTGTCGCCTTGCGACGGACCATACTATGGGCCGATGGCGGATCAATGAGGGATCCGCGTCCGGGATGATGGACATCAAGCGGCAAATTTCGGCCGCACTATGAACCTTGCAAGGATGTCGACCTGAGCGAGCCCGCCGGCAGGATCGTTGGCGCCCCGCAGCGATGCGTTAGGGTTCCTGCGGCCATAGCGCTCGCCATGGCCGAGGACGGCTATTTGCGGGGGTCGCAGATGGTCGAACCCGCATCAATGACGCAAGACCGCGCTAAACGCGACAATTTCGGCAGAGCAATTAATCGGTAACGGGTAGATTTCAACCACCGTCCCCGAGCCAAGGTTTATTGCCTCGGTCTGACTATAATACCGTGCAGTTAACCTATCTCGGACGCCAATTGGCGCCCTCCCATGCGGAGGCCTCAAATGAAACGACCCGACACGTCCAGCGCGCGCCCCAATCATCGCGCGCCGATGCAAACGATGACATTCGTGACAGGTCTCGGGATGTTGCTCGTCGCTGGAGCCGGCTTGCCGAATGTCGGCCTCGCGCGAAGCAACCGCCCGCTACCGCAGACCGACGCGCGCGACAGCTCGCTGCCACGCCTGGAACCTATGGGATCGCAAGATCGCATGCAGGCACCGGTGGGACATCGTCAGCCGCGCGTGCAGGATCTGCCGCCCAGCGTGTTGCGAAAGGAAGGCGGCGAGGGCGGTATCACCGCGGATCAGGAGTTGGATCAGAAGTTGGAGATTTGCAAAGGCTGCTGATCTGGATGCTGCGCTCGTGCGTGTTCGCTGCGGCCGCAGCGGCGGCTGCGGGTCGCCGGGGCTGGGTCCTTGTCACGTTCCATCGGCTGCCGGCGTGCGCTGCCCGTCGATGGCGCGGCGGATGACCAGCCGGATTTGCGCATTCGATAGAAACAGATCGTGGTTGATGATGCCCCAGCCCTGTTTCGAGGCATCGATCACGTGCAAGCCCAAGCGCTTGAGTACGGCCTGCTCGGCGGCGCCGACGCGGGTGATCCCTCCCGCTATCCAACGCGACACCGCGAGCGCCCGATCATTCGTCGAAGTGATGACGGTGATGTTCGAGGCAAATGGACCGATACGTTCGACCGAGGACGAGAACACGTCCATGTCGATATCCGGAGACGCGAACACCACCGTACCGATCCGTTCCGCGACGACGCCCCCGTGCCGGTCGTAAATCTGGCGGATCGCCTCCATCGTCAACATCGTGCCTACGCTGTGCGCGACGATGTGGACGCGCCCGACCGCGGGGCTCGTGATCAAGCTCGAGAGCACCTGTTCCAGGGCATCACGCGACCACATGGCGCTTTCGCGATCGTAACCATAATCGAACAGCTGCGCCTTCGACGGCCAGGAGAACACCATCGTCTCCCCGTGGAAGCGAATACCATTGGAAAGGCGCGCCGCGTCGAGTGCTGCCGTCTCGAAGGTCTGGTTGAATCCATGCACATACAGAAGGACGTCGCGCATCCCGGCGGCCGGACCGAGCAGATCTCCGAATTTAGGCACCATCTCGATCGTTTCGATGCGCCAATCGTCCAGACCGATTGAAGCGAGCGAAAAACGTCCCTCGTCCGGTGCGGCAAGCTTTGCTCGGGCGACGCTCATGCGCGCGGCGCGGTCCGGCCCGAACCAGGGCTTCCCGCGCGCGCCGTTCACCGGCTTGCGCGTGGTCGCGATCAGCAGCGTCGGATTGGCGGTGAGCTCGGCAGCGTCGAAGCGAGCCGCCGTTCCCGCCAACGAGGAACATCCTTCCAGCGCGCACGCCGACGCGGCTGATGCCAGCACGCGCAATATGCTTCGGCGCGAAACAGCCGCCCCGCGAATTGTCATCTTGATAGCGCGTGCCACAGCGGAAGGCCCCCACCGTCATTGCCGCATGCTGGGCTGAAGCCTGATCGGGGCAATAGCAGGGCGACGGTGCGACGCTCGCGTGGGAACTGACGTTTCAAGCAGGGAACTCGGTTCCCCACTGGTAGCGGCGTAAACCGACACTTGCGGAACGCAGCGGCCTGGCAGTGATCATGCGGAAGGCATGAGCTTCGGCCTTCCCGCATTCGCAGATAACTTTCGCAAAATCGCCATGGCGACGGCGCCGCGCGCCACTGCCTTGAGGCCAAACGCCTGGAACGCGCGCCGGTCTAGCCGACGTGCCGACGGGCGCGACCTGCCATCATCGTGAGCGATACACGCTTCCTCGGCCACGAGACCCCGGCGACGACAGGGACGACTTCGAGGACGAAGACGAAGATGAAGACGGGCAGCAGGACGAACCGGCCGTTATCAGAACCCGATGAATAGCGCCTTGCAGCGGGCGGGGGCGGCTGAGATTTCGTTTGGCGCTTGCTGACCTGTTGTTTATTGGTGAGCCCGCTGGGACTCGAACCCAGGACCCCGTGATTAAAAGTCACGTGCTCTACCGGCTGAGCTACGGGCTCGGTCCGCGGGTGTGTACGGTCGGGCTCGTGCGGGGTCAATAGGCCAGCAGCGCTGCCGCAGCTTTGGCCTGTCCAATCCGTTGCGATCGACCTATCCTTAGGCGGGGACGGGGGCTGTGCTCGATCCCGCCGTGCGAGGAGTAGATCCGATGCCGATCGTCAACCGCATTGCCGACCTGCATGGCGAGATCACCGCGTGGCGGCGGGACATCCATGCCCATCCGGAACTCCTGTATGACGTGCATCGCACCGCAGCTTCCGTGGCCGAGAAGCTCAAGAGCTTCGGCTGCGACGAGGTGGTGACCGGCATCGGGCGGACCGGCGTGGTGGGGGTGATCCGCGGCAGCAAGCGCGACGAAAGCGGCCGAGTCATCGGACTGCGCGCCGACATGGACGCGTTGCCGATCGAAGAGGCGAACGATCTCCCATATCGATCGACGGTGCCCGGCAAGATGCACGCATGCGGCCACGATGGCCATACCGCGATGCTGCTCGGGGCGGCGCGTTATCTCACCGAAACGCGCAATTTTGCCGGTACGGCGGTCGTCATCTTCCAGCCGGCGGAGGAGGGGGGTGCTGGCGGCAAGGCCATGGTCCAGGACGGGTTGATGGAGCGCTTCCGCATCCAGGAAGTCTACGGCATGCATAATTATCCGGGCCTTCCAGTGGGACAATTTGGGCTCCGGCCCGGCCCGCTGATGGCGGCCGCCGATCGCCTCACCATCGAGATCGAGGGCCGCGGCGGGCACGCCGCGCGTCCGCATATTTGCGTCGACACGGTGCTGGTGGGCGCGCAGATCATCAATCAGATTCAATCAATCGTGGCGCGCAACGTCGATCCGCTGCAGGCGGCGGTGATCTCGATCTGCGTGTTTCAGGCTGGCTCAACCGATAACGTGATCCCACAGGCAGCGCTCCTGCGCGGCACGGCCCGCAGCCTCACGCCTGAGGTCCGCGACCTGCTGGAACGGCGTCTGAACGAGGTGGTAACCGGAACGGCGCAGCTCTACGGGGCGACGGCGAAGCTCACCTATAAGCGCGATTATCCCGTCACCCGGAACCACGAGCAGCAGGCGGCGTTCGCGGCCGCGGTGGCAGCCCAGGTGGTCGGCCAGGAACGAGTCGATGATCGCTTCGCTCCGGTCATGGGGGCGGAGGATTTCTCATTCATGCTGGAGGCACGTCCCGGCGCATTCATCTTCGTCGGCAACGGCGACAGCGCCGGCCTGCATCACCCGGCCTATGATTTCAACGACGAGACGATCCCGATCGGGACCTCGTACTGGGTCAAGCTGGTGGAAACGGCATTGCCGGGCTGAGGCCGATCGGTGGCCGTCGACGCTGCGGTGGCCTGATTACTGATTGCTGACGATGGATTTCTGATCGGCCGGGACCTCGACGACGGCAGCACGCCGAGGCAGAGCGATCCGCGCCTTGAGGCCATGCCAGTAGGCGAAGCTGTTGAAGCGCGAGGCTTCCAGGCCGGCAATCGCCACTGCCGCGAGGAAGGGAAGGCTCTGCACTACGAGAACCAGGGCGAAAATATTGATCTCGTGGATTTGCTTGTAGTTCGTGGCCACGACGATCGCGGAGCCAATCAACAGCAGCGCGGCCAACACCGCCTCCCAAAAGGCCGGAAAGTCCGGCCCCTTCGAAGTTGCGCCGCCCTTGGCGGTGCGCATGAACGGAAGGCTTTCCTTCCATACGCCGCAGCCGACCGCCCGCGCCACCGTCCACTGCACTGACATGGCGGCCACTACCGCCGCCATCATCTGGCCGAACGGGATCGACACTCGCAGCCGATAAAGCGCAATGAAGTGCGCGAGCGTCACGGCGAATGCCGCGAGGATCGGTAGCGTGAGGATCTTGTCCGGAATGGCGATGCCGGCGAAAGCGACCACGGGCACCCAGATCAGATTGAGGATTGCGACCACTACCCCGATGGCTTCCGCCCCCAGCCAGTTGAGCCAGCCGACGCCGAACTCGCGCTTTTGCTCGCGGGTGAGACCATTGGCCCCAGGCAAAAGATAGCGCCAGTGCTTCCGCAGAATCTGGAAGCCGCCATAGGCCCAACGATGGCGTTGCTTCTTGAAGGCATCGAAAGTATCGGGCAGCAGACCGTGCCCATAACGTCGATTGGTGTAGTGGATCTGCCAGCCGTGCTCGAGCACGAGCAGCCCGAGATCGCAATCCTCGACAATGGTGTCGCTCGACCAGCCGCCCGCAGAATCGAGCGCGGCGCGACGGATCAGGCACATGGTCCCGTGAACGATAATGGCATTCGCCTCGTTGCGCTGGACCATGCCGATATCGAAGAACCCGGCATATTCACCGTTCATGGCGTGATGCATGACAGTGCGTTCGCCATCGCGATGGTCCTGCGGCGCCTGGATCATGCCGACCTTCGAATCGGCAAAGGCGGGGACCAAGTCCTTGAGCCAGTCGGGCTGCACCACGTAATCCGCGTCGATAACTCCGATAATTTCAGCATCCGCGGCGGTATGTGCGAGCGCAAGGCGCAGCGCGCCCGCTTTGTATCCGCCGACATTATTCTCATTGATGAACTTGAAACGTTCGCCGAGCGCTCGGCAATGCTCCTGGATAGGCTGCCAGAATGCCGGATCGGGGGTGTTGTTGATGACGACGACGCATTCATAGTTCGGGTAGTCGAGGCGGGCGAGCGCATCGAGGGTTGCTTTGAGCATGTCCGGCGGCTCGCGATAGGCCGGGACGTGGATCGATACTTTCGGTGCAAAGCCGTCGGACGCAGGCAGTGCGGCGGCGATCAGGCGGCGCGGTCCGCGCCCGAAAGCGATGGCGGCGATTTCCTCGATACGCGCAAGCGCAATGGCCACCAGCGGGATGAGGAGGACGATACCGAGCCCGAGCGCGAAAGCGGCGCCGAGCACGAAATAATGGGTCTGCCAAAAGGCAAAGACAGTCGCAAACCAGGCGCCCGCGACGTTGGCTGCGATCGCGAGCGTGACCGCTTCGCCAAACGTGGCATGGCTGCGCGCCAGGATCGGCAGAGACAGCAGGAGGCCGAGCAGGACGGCCAAGCCGGCAAGCTTCCAGTGGTCGGGGTCATTGACGAGTCCGGCCCAGCTGAATTTTGCGTGGCGCGACGCATCGAACATGCCCCAATACATGCCCACGCCGCCTTCATTGGTCTTCCATGGCTGATCGAAGGCTTCGATGATGTTGTAGTCGATGCCGTAGGCCTCGGCACGCGAGATGAAGTCGCGCAGCACGGCCGCCTGCTCGATGCGGCCAGGATTGGCCTTGAGCATGTTGTAGCCCGCGCTCGGCCAGCCGAATTCCGCGATCACGATGCGCTTGCCCGGGTGAATCGCGCGCAGCTTGTTGTAGTGGTCGATGGTTTCATCGACCACCTTTTCCGCGGGAATCCCGACCCAGTATTCAAGGATGTGCGCGGCGATGAAGTCGACGGCGGAGGCGAGCTCCGGGTGGTCCCTCCAGACCGTCCAGATTTCACCTGTGGTCACCGGGACCGGGCTCATTCGCTTCACGCGCTGAATGAGACTCTTAAGCTCGTCGATCGTCTTGTCCGCCCGCAGCGTCGTCTCGTTGCCGACCACGATAGCGTTGACGTTGCTGTAGCGACGGGCGAGCGCGATGGCGGCCTGGATTTCCCGCTCGTTGCGAGCTTCGTTCTTGTCGATCCAGATGCCGAGCGTGACCTTGAGCCCGAACTCCGCGGCAATTGCCGGCACGAGTTCGCCGCCACCCGTCGAACTGTAAGTACGAATGGTGTTGGTGTACGGACTGAGGATCTTCAGATCGGCGCGGATTTGCTCCGGCGTCGGACGGTCGCCGTAGTCCGGATGTTGTGACCGCGCATAGGGTGAATAAGAGACGCTCGCGAGCGGAGAGTCGATATTGGCGACCGCCTGTTGCCGCTGGAGCAGACTCCACAAGCCGGCATGCACGCAGACGACGAGCGCCACCACAGCAGCGACGGAGCGCATAGAACAGCTACCACGCGGGGCAGAAGACAGAGACCCGAACCTGTCCCCTAGGTTCAACCAAGGTCGTCGTGAGCGTACCTTAGCAAGAGGTGATTTAGCAAGTAGCCATCAGTCATGGCCGTTTCAAGGAAAACAACAACACAACAATAAAAACGTTCCGGGGAAATCTAAGCAGTCATTCTGAACGTCTGTACAGCTTAGCACAGCGCCGGCTGAACAATTGTACAGATTAGCGGTTGGTGGTGCCGCTCGGTGCCGCGGCCGTGCCCTGCGTCTCCCCGTTCGGATTGATCCAGCAGGTATGGACGCGTCCGTTGAGGGTGTCGGTCGCTTTCGGATCGATGTTCCCCTGACGTACGACGCAGCGAAAGGTCGCCTGGATATGGCCTGCCGGGCATCCGAACCGGTCGTACAGATCGAGATGACGGAAAGCGGTATCGAGATCGTCGCGCCAAAGCAGGCTGACCACGCGCCGCCCCAGCCAGAGGCACTCCGGATTAGCCGCGGGGCCGCCCAACAGCCTCTCCGCTTCGGCAAATTCGTCGATTTTCTTCTGTGCCTCCTTGGCATCCCCGGCCTGCGGCGGCTTTTCGGCCGGCTTTTGGTCCGGGCTCTGGGCAAATGTCGGCGACGCGACGAACACCATCGCCGCGCCAAGGCCGGCGATGAGGAGACGCAGACTGGAACGGGACATGGGCGCTCTGGATTTTCGGGCCTTGCGGCCGGTTGGTTCTCCCCCATGCGGACCCATTCGGTCAGCATTGCGGCGAACGTCGCAGCCTCGATTGCACGACGATTAAAGCAGCCGCGTGACATGACGCCAAGATGGGAAACGGACGGAAGGCGAAAAAATCGCCTCATGCCGCCGAGGCCGGCGCTTGGCACCGTCGATGGAGCACGATAAGCGAGGCGTTTCGGGATTGGCGGGACTGACCGCAATGGGCATTGCAAGCGCGCTATTCGCGGTCGCCGCTGCGGCCATTGTGGCGATATGGGGATGGCTCGGATCCAGCGTCCAGATGCCGCCGTCGCCGCTCGCATCGGGCGGCAAACTCCATTGCCTCTCGTACGCCCCCTTCCGCGGGGATCAGAGCCCGTTCGGCCCCGATGTTCCGATCGATCCACGGCTGATCGATGAGGACCTGGCCCAGCTCAAGCAGATTACCGATTGTGTCCGTACGTATTCGATCGACCACGGGCTCGACCAGATCCCCGAGATCGCCAAACGGCACGGTATGAAAGTGTTGCAGGGCCTGTGGCTGTCCAACCACCCGGACCGCACCCGCCAGCAGGTCGAGACTGCGATCGCACTGGCGAAGCGCTTTCCCGAGGTGATCGCCGCGGTCATCGTCGGCAACGAAGTGTTGTTGCGGGGCGAGATGTCCGGGCCTGAGCTGGTCCGGATCATTCGCGAGGTTAAGGGACAAGTCTCGATGCCGGTGACCTACGCCGACGTGTGGGAGTTCTGGTTGCGTCACCGCGAGGTCGCTGCGGCCGTCGATTTCGTGACCATCCATATCCTTCCCTATTGGGAAGACTTCCCGATCCCGGCGCGGGACGCGCCAAACCATGTCGACGCCATTCGCAGGCAGATGGTTGCCGCCTTCCCCAACAAGGACATTCTAGTGGGCGAATTCGGCTGGCCGAGCGCCGGCCGTATGCGCGAAGGCGCCTTGCCGTCGCCGGTCAACCAGGCACGTGTCATGCACGAGGTGCTCGCGCATGCCGGTCGCGAGCATTATCGCGTGAACTTGATTGAGGCCTATGACCAGCCTTGGAAACGCCAGCTCGAAGGTACCGTTGGCGGCCATTGGGGCCTCTACGGCGCCTACGACCGTCGGGCCAAATTCGTCTGGGGTGGCGCGGTTTCGGACCATCCGCGCTGGCGCTGGCAGGCGGCGGGCGGAGTGGGGCTCGCAGCTGTGGTATTCGGCGTCGCGTTCGCCCGGCGCCGACATAGCGCCGTAGCAGCGGATGCCGGCTGGTGGTTGCGGGTCGTTGCGATTGCCGTGGCGTCCGGGACCTCGATCGGCTGGACGATCGAGAACGTACCGCTCGAGAGCCTCACCCCTGGCGACTGGCTGCGCGGCCTCGCCTGGGCTGCGGTTGCTTTGACGGCGCCGGTCGGGAGCGCCGCCGCGCTGGCATCGGGCGCGAGGCCGCCGAGTTTCGCACAGATGCTCGGCCGTGCCGGGGAACGCCCGCGCCGGCTGATACCGCTTGCGCTCGGCCTTATTCTGCTGGTGACAGTCGTGCTGTCCGCACAGGCGGCGCTTGCCCTGGTATTCGATGGCCGCTACCGGGATTTTCCATTCGCCCCGCTCACCGGCGCAGCGGTCCCGCTGTTGATGCTGGCGGCCTGGAAACGGCGTTCGAACGTGCCCGCGGCCGAAAGGGCGATGGCGGTCACCTTGGCCGTGTCAGCCATCTACATCGTAGGCAACGAAAGCTTCGCCAATTGGCAGGCGTTGTGGTTCTCGGCCGCCCTATTCGCGCTGGCGCTTACTCTGGTGCGGGCGCAGGACGCGCGAGACTGAGGATCAACAACGCGGCCGCCAGGCCGGCAAGATTTGCGTTATGCAGTACCAGGCCGAACGCGATGGTGGGCAGCGCTACCAAGACCAACGCGATCGATGGCCGCACCAGGTTGAGCGCGGCCACAGCGAGCGCGACCCAGCCAAACACCGAGTGGTTGTACAGAACGATGGCCAACCTGAACGAGGCACACAGCCAAGTGCTTAGGCCAGCTTGGCAGGCGAGCGAGACCTGCGCGTATTCGATCGCGAGATAGCGCAGATAAATGGCTTCACCGAGCGAAAGCAGCGCGACGAGCAACAGCCAATTGGTCTGTCGGGGGGTGGGTAGAAAGAGCCGCGGTTGCATGGCGTTCGGCACTATGCCGCCAGCGATCCCCCGGGACAACCTTTGCCCATTAGGATCTCCTCGCGGAGCCCCGGCCGCCGTTTCCGGGCTATGCTCGCTCATTCCGCCTTTTCTGCTGCGGCGCACTCGGATATGACGGCGCCGACGCCCGACACGCCCGGAGGCCAGCCATTGATGGGTGAACGCACCTGCCTTGCCATCGTCCTTGCGGCCGGCGAGGGCACCCGCATGCGCTCGACGCGGCCAAAGGTGCTGCACAGAATCGGCGGGCGATCGTTGCTTGCCAACGTACTCGGTGCGGTCTCGCAGGCCGGCGGCACGGCGACGGCGGTCGTGGTCGGGCCGAGCAGCGATGCCGTCGCGGCCGAGGCCAAGCGCGTGGTGCCGGATGCCGAGATCTTCGTGCAGTCCGAGCGCCGCGGCACCGCTCATGCCGTGTTGGCGGCAAGGGAAGCCATCGCTCGGATGCCCGACGACGTCCTGGTGATTTTCGGCGACACGCCGCTCATCCGGCCGCAAACCTTGATCCGAATTCGGGAAGGGCTCGCGCAGGGCGCCGCCGTCGCGGTGCTGGGCTTTCGGCCGGGAAGTCCCACTGGGTATGGGCGCCTCCTGGTAGAGGGGGGCGAACTCGTCGCCATTCGCGAGGAACTCGATGCCTCTCCGGCGGAGCGCGCCATCGAACTGTGCAACGGCGGTCTGATGGGGTTTGCCGGCCGCTACGCTCTGCCCATCCTCGAGCGGATCAGCAACGACAATCGTAAAGGCGAATACTATCTGACCGATGCCATCGCCATCGCGCGCGCCATGGGCCACAGGGCGGTCGTCATCGAGACCGAGGAGGACGATGTGCGCGGAATCAACACCAATGCACAACTCGCGGAGACCGAAGCCGCGCTGCAGCAGCGATTGCGGAGGGCGGCGATGGAGGCCGGCGTCACCCTGGTCGCCCCCGAGACGGTGTTTTTGTCGTCTGACACCCAGTTCGGCCGCGATGTGGTGGTCGAACCGTTCGTGGTGTTCGGACCCGGCGTCGTGGTCGGGGACAATGCGCTGATCCGCTCCTTTTCCCATCTGGACCGCGCCCATGTCGGCAAAGCAGCGGTGGTTGGGCCATACGCGCGGTTGCGTCCCGGCACTCGCCTGCAGGACGACGTCCATATCGGCAATTTCGTCGAGGTTAAGGAGGCCGTGATCGAGACCGGGGCCAAGGCCAATCACTTGAGCTACATCGGCGACGCAACTGTCGGCGCCGGGGCCAATGTCGGCGCCGGCACCATTACCTGCAACTACGATGGCGTCGCCAAGCACCGCACCGAGATCGGCCGGAATGCTTTCATCGGCTCCAATTCGGCGTTGGTCGCGCCGGTGAAGGTGGGGGAGGGTGCCTATATAGGTTCGGGCTCGGTGATCACACGCGATGTGCCGGCAGACGCGCTTGCGGTCGGGCGCGCACAACAGGTCGTCAAGGAGGGTTGGGCGCGGCGCTTGCGCGACCTCAAGTCCAAGGGCAAGAAACGCACGCCCGCGACGTGACGTGCGTGCGCCGGCCTTACCCTGTCATAGGTTGAGAACTATATTGATTTCCCATGCGGCATTCGCCGCCGATACATCGTCGTCCGGGTAGCATCCGCACGATCAGCAGAGGAGGCGGCCGCTCGCATGTGCGGAATTGTGGGCATTCTCGGGCGTGAGCCGGTCGCGGCCGCACTGGTGGACGCGCTCAAGCGGCTCGAATATCGGGGCTATGATTCCGCCGGCATCGCCACTCTGGAAGGCGGACGGCTCGACCGTCGGCGAGCCGAGGGCAAGTTGCGGAATCTCGAAGCCCGGCTCGCGCGTGAGCCACTCACGGGGACCGTCGGCATTGGCCCCCCCCGCTGGGCAACTCACGGCAGGCCGACCGAAAACAATGCGCACCCCCACGCCACCGACCGGGTGGCTGTGGTCCACAACGGCATCATCGAAAACTTCCGCGAGTTGCGCGATGAGCTGGAAAAAAAAGGCGCCTCATTCGGCTCCGACACCGACACCGAGGTGATCGCCCATCTCGTCACGCAAGAGATGAAGAAGGGGGCGTCGCCGTCTGAGGCGGTGGCCGCGACCTTGCCGCGGCTGCGTGGCGCCTTTGCGCTCGCCTTCCTGTTCACCGGAGAAGACGATCTGCTCATCGGTGCGCGCAAGGGCTCGCCGTTGGCGATCGGTTACGGCGACGGCGAGATGTATCTCGGCTCCGACGCCATCGCGCTCGCGCCCTTTACCGACGAAATCTCCTATCTCGAAGATGGCGATGCGGCGGTGCTTACGCACAATAGCGTGGAGATCCGTGACGCCAAGGGCGGCAAGGTCGAGCGTGCCGCGATCAAATCGTCGGCCGCGGCCTTCCTCGTCGACAAGGGCAATTACCGCCACTTCATGGCCAAGGAGATTCACGAGCAGCCGGAGGTCGTGGGCCACACGCTCGCGCATTACCTCGACATGGCCTGCGAGCGCGTCCGGTTGCCGGCCAATCTATCGTTTGATTTTAGCGCGCTGGAGCGGGTGTCCATAGCGGCCTGCGGCACCGCCTATTACGCCGGACTGGTCGGCAAATATTGGTTCGAGCGTTTTGCGCGCCTGCCGGTCGAGATCGACGTTGCGTCCGAGTTCCGCTACCGCGAGGCACCGCTGAAAGCGGGGGGCCTCGCAATTTTCGTGTCGCAATCGGGTGAGACGGCGGACACGCTGGCGTCGCTGCGCTACGCCAAGGAGCACAAGCAGCACACGGTCGCGGTGGCCAATGTGGCTACCTCGACGATCGCGCGCGAAAGCGATGCCGTGATGCCGACGCTCGCCGGTCCTGAAATCGGAGTTGCCTCGACCAAGGCCTTCACCTGCCAACTCGCCGTACTGGCCTGCCTGGCGGTGGCCGCCGGCCGCGCGCGCGGCGTATTGTCCGATGACGACGAGAGGGCGCTTGTGCGTGCCTTGATCGAGGTGCCTCGATTGATGGCGGAAGCGCTCGCCCTCGAGCCGCAGATCGAGCATCTGGCGCGCGATCTCGCGAAAAGCCGTGACGTGCTCTATCTTGGCCGCGGCACCAGCTATCCGCTTGCCCTGGAAGGGGCTCTGAAGCTCAAGGAGATCTCGTACATTCACGCCGAAGGCTATGCCGCGGGTGAGCTCAAGCATGGACCCATTGCGCTGATCGACGAAAACATGCCGGTGATCGTGATAGCGCCGCATGACGCGGTGTTCGAAAAAACCCTGTCCAACATGCAGGAGGTTGCAGCTCGCGACGGGAAGATCATTCTGCTCAGCGATCCCCAAGGCACTCGGGAAGCGCACGTGGATACGCTGTTCAAGCTGACGCTCCCGGCGATGCCCGCCACAGTGACGCCATTAGTCTACGCCATCCCGGTGCAACTGATTGCATATCACACGGCCGCCCTGATGGGGAAAGACGTCGACCAGCCGCGCAGTCTCGCCAAATCAGTAACGGTCGAGTGATCGGTCGCGACGTTTATGCATGTCGCCGCGGCTCCTGCATGCGGCTAGTCTTGGCTGGCTCGGTATTGAGAAGACAGTTGTCGCATGAACGAGTTTGATCGCAATCCCGGTATGGTGCCGTCGGTCGATCCGTCCACCGAGCCGGCCAAGCCGGTGCCGCTCCATCACGGCATGGTCGTCCGGCTTCGGAACTATTTCCTGACCGGCCTCGTGCTGGTGGGGCCGGCTTACATCACCATCGGCCTCACCTGGTGGTTCATCAATTGGGTCGACGATCTGGTGCGGCCTTTCATTCCGCTGGCGTATCGGCCGGAGACCTATTTGCCGGTGAAAGTGCCAGGTACGGGCCTGATCATCGCGCTCACCGCGCTGACTCTGCTGGGGTTCCTGACGGCCAATTTCGTGGGCCGCAAACTGGTCGAAGCCGGC
>DASSJW010000486.1:0-5678 GCA_035690995.1 Xanthobacteraceae bacterium | reverse complement strand
TGGCTGATCGCGGCAGTCGCATTGTCATTGTTCACGCATGTTCTGGTCATCTACGTCCCGTTCCTGCAAACGGCGTTCCACACTGTGCCGCTGTCGTCATTCGATTGGATGATAGCGACCGCCGTCGCTGGCACGCTGTTGGTCGGGGCGGAGGCGGTCAAGCTCGTGCTGCGCATGGAGCGTCGAGGGGCATCGGCGCCGGCAGGAAAGAGCCTTGCGGATCGATCGCCTTCGCGCGCGTGAGCCGGCAGCGACTTGGCTTTGACCAAGGCCGGGTAGCTTTGCACCGTACCGCGTTCGCGGCGCTGACGGCCGGGGCTACCGCCGCGCCCGTCGTGCGCGCTGCGCTCGCTGCCGAGGCGACCGGAATCGCGTCAACCATTGCGGCGGCTCCGTGTCGGAAGTCGCGCAAGGATTGGGCGGCGCGCGACATCTGATCGCGCGTTGGATTCGTCCGGACGCCAGATGATATGCCGCCGCTGCGTTGTAAATGGGTGACACTGCTGAGAAATCGGCAATGCGTTGCAGGCGGGTGACAGCGCACCAAAATCGAACAAATTCGTCCGCCAAAGATGTCCTCTCCAGTTGCTCGGTCGGTGAATTCAAGTCAGCTTCGGAACTGGACGCGTGCAGGTGGATTGGACGTGGGGCTCGCGCTTAGAACGCCGGTCCCGTTGCAATTTGGGAGAATGTCCTCATGAGCGGCCCCCGTTACGATCGGATCCTGGCGAGCACGGCTCTGGCGCTGATTCTAACCGCGCCGCTCGGCTTTGCCGCCATGGCGCAGGACGCCGCCGAAAACGCCGCTGCGGCGAGCGCGGCCGTATCCGCCGCACAGCGGGCTGCAGAAAAGTTTGCCGCCGCCGGGCTCGACGCGGCCGTTAAGCCGCAGCCCGCAGGCGAATCACCCGCGGCGTCGCCGGTCCCGGCGCTCGCCGCGGCCTCGAGCGCGCCGGCGCCTGCGCCGGGTCAAACCGCGATGGTTCCCAAGGATGCAGCCGCACCGAGCGAAGCGCCTGCCGCCGCCAAGGATGTCGCCGCGCCCGCCGTCGCGCCGGCCGCCGCCGCCAAGGACGCAGCCGCGCCCGCAACACCTGCCAATCCCGCCGTTGCAACCGAGCAGACGGCAGCGCCGGACCCCATGGCCTCGCTCGATCCGGCCGACCGCGTCGTCGCGGAGAAGATTCGCGACCTGCTGGCGACCAAGGGCGACAAGCTGTTCGCCGGCAAGAAAGAGCGCAGCGCGGCCGAGACGTTCTATCAGAATCGCAATTACGCACCGATCTGGCTCGACAAAGGCATCGAGAACGCCCGCGCCAAGGCGGTGATCGCGCGCCTGCAGGGCGCCGACGCCGACGGCCTCGACGTCAACGACTACAAGACGCCGAGTTTCGCGGGCCTTGCCGCCGACGCCCAGGCCGAGGCCGAGCTCAAGCTGGTCCAGACGGTGTTGACCTATGCCCGCCACGTGCAGGCCGGTCGCTTCCCCTATACCCGCGTCAGCCACAACATCGAGTTGCCGCAAGCCCCGCCCGAGCCGGCGGACGTGCTCGGCAAGATCGCGGGTGCCGCCGACGCCGGCAAGGCGCTCGAGGACTTCAGCCCGCAGCACGAAGGCTACAAGCGGCTCAAGACCCTGCTGGCGCAGATGCGCGGCAAGGGCGACGGACGCAAGATGATCGCCGACGGCGCGCTCCTCAAGCTCAACGCCAAGGCGCCGATGGAAGATGCCCGCGTTCCGCTGTTACGCGAGAAGCTCGGGCTCGCCGGCGAGGCGTCCGATCTCAAATACGACGCCAAGCTCGCGGAAGCGGTGAAGAAATTCCAGCAGGCCAACGAGCTGCCGGCGACCGGCAACCTCGACGCCAAGACCGTCAAGGAGCTCAACGGCCCGACGCGCGACAAGTCGATCGACATGATCGTCTCCAACATGGAGCGCTGGCGCTGGTATCCGCGCGACCCCGGCAACGCGCATGTCGTGGTCAACCTGCCGGATTTCACCCTCAAGGTGATGCACAACGGCACCCAGGTCTGGACGACGCGGATCGTGATCGGCAAGCCGGACAAGTCGACCCCGCTGCTCAGCGAGACGATGAAGTACATCACCATCAACCCGACCTGGAACGTGCCGCCGTCGATCGTCTACGGCGAATATCTGCCGGCGCTGCAGCAGGATCCGACGGTGCTGGAGCGCATGGGCCTCAAGCTCATAAGCAACCGCGACGGCAGCGTGCACATCTACCAGCCGCCGGGCGAGGCCAACGCCCTGGGTCGCATCCGGTTCAACTTCCCGAATCGCTTCCTGGTGTATCAGCACGATACGCCGGACAAGCACCTGTTCGCGCACGACGTGCGCGCCTACAGCCACGGCTGCATGCGCGTGCAGGACCCGGCCAAGTACGCCGAGGTTCTGTTCAACATCGCGCGTCCGAGCGAGAACTGGACCGCCGAGCGGATCAAGCGGATGTTCGGCACCGGCGAACAGGACGTCCAGTTGCCCGTTCCGATCTGGGTACATCTGACCTATCAGACCGCCTTCGTCGACGACGCCGGCAAGCTGCAGATTCGCCGCGACGTCTACGGCATCGACAGCCGCACGCAGACGGCGGTCAAGAGCGAGCGCGGCATCGTCGAGCCGATGCAGGAGCGCAAGCGCGACCAGGAGGTTGCGTCGACGGGACAGCGGCGAGTCGCTCCGCAGGCCCAGACACCGCGCGTGGTCTCGTTCTTCGAGTCGTTCTTCGGCGGCGGCCAGCCGCAAGGGAGGCCGGTGCCGCCGCGCCGCATCACTCGCTGATTGCGTTCAATCCAACGGGCGCCGGACGCAAAGCGTTCGGCGCCCGTTCGCGTTAGCAAACGTTAAGGATTATTTGCATCTCGGTTAACCGCGGCAAGTTTTCGCCATAGTCCCCTGTCACGGTTCCGGTATCGGGGGGGACGGGTGCGCTAACCTCGCGTCAACCCTTCCCTAATTAAAACTGCGTCGGCCGTATTCGCTGTGGTCAGGAGCCGCGGCGCGTGACGGAATGCCGTTGCCCGCAAAGGCACGCGCGGACGCAATTAATAGGGTCGGCACGTGACGGCTAAAGTCGCGCACAGGAATCTATTGTCTTCGCATTCGGCCCGGGCGGCCTGTTGCTGCAGTATCGCCGCTCTCCTCGTCCTCTTTGGCGGCAATAGCTTGCAGAATGCGAGCGCCGAAGGCGACACCCGGACGATATCGCTCCATCACGTTCACACCGACGAAGAGCTGACCGTCACCTACAAGGTGAACGGGCGCTACGATGAAGAGGCCCTCAGGAAGATCAACAACCTGCTGCGTGACTGGCGCGAATCGCAACCGACCAAGATGGATCCGCATCTGATCGATCTGTTGTGGGAGGTTCATCGCGAGGTCGGCGCCAAGGAAGCGATCTGGATCATCTGCGGGTACCGTTCGCCCGAGACCAACTCGATGCTGCGGCGGCGTTCGAGCGGGGTCGCCCAGTTCAGCCAGCACATGCTCGGCAAGGCGATCGACTTCTACATTCCCGGCGTGCCGCTCGAGCGGCTGCGCGAAGTGGGGCTGCGGGCGCAACGCGGCGGAGTCGGCTTCTACCCGACCTCGGGAGCGCCCTTCGTGCACATGGACACCGGCAGCGTGCGTCACTGGCCGCGCATGCCGGAGGCCCAGCTCGCCAGCATCCTCGCGAAGGGCCAGCTCAAATCCACCGTAGCGCAGGCCGATACCCAGCGCAGCTCGCCCAACCTGTTCGCGCGTCTCTTCGGCGGCGGCAGGGACGAGGAAGAGGATGCGAAGACCGCGTCCGCACCGGCCAAGGCCGCCGCGCCCGCGCGCAAGCCCGCTGCCGCGCCCGAGGCACGCACCGAGAAACCGACCGTGGTCGCCGCCGCTGCCGAATCACGAGCCGAAAAGGTCGCCACCGTGCCGCTGCCGCAAGGCAAACCCGCCAAGCCGGAGAGCTACCAGGTCGCATCGGCCGGCTCCAAGCCGATCGCCCGAGTGGCCCTCGCCTCCGCATCTTCGGAAACCATCGTGCCAGCGCGTTACGAAGTCGCGTCAGCGACCGCCAAGCCGGTGCGTCTCGCCCAGGCCGCCATGGCTCCGGCCGCGCCGGCAGATGAATCCGTGACCGACATCATCAACGAGCGCGGCTATTGGCGCGGCCTGCCGAGCACCGATACGGCGGACGCGCCGCAAGCCGTCGCGACCCGAGCAGCCGCCGCCAAGCGCGGCGCGCCCGCCGGCGCCGATCCCGCGGCCACCGCGAGCGCCACACCCTGGCCCTTGACCGATCGCGTCGCCAGCGAGCCCATTCCCAACGCGCTTGCCTACGCGGCGCAGCCCACGCCGATCGCGACCGCACGCACGTTGCCGATGGGCCTGGGAACCTCGCGGGCCGCGCCCGTCGCGCCGCCGGAAACGACCATCGCGGTCAAGCGCAGCGAGGACCGTCCGTCATCGGTGATGCCGTCCGCGACCAAAGTGGCCAGCGTGGTGCGGGTGGGCGATCGCTTCAACGATCCCTGGATGCGCGCGATGATCGTGAGCCCTAGCGCGCAGAACTATTTGAGGACGACGCTGCTCGGCGCCACGGATTTCCGCAATCTGGGTCCGTTTATGCAAAAGCCGGCGACGACGGTGATGACCTCGTTCTCGAACGATCCGCATCGCGGGATGATTTGCGAAAAATTCGACGGCAGCGCCGTGGTCTTCGTATCGACGGCCACGTTCAGCACGGCGTCGCTGAGGTAATTCTACGTCTTCATCGCGGGGGTGTTGGGGGCGCAGCGCCGCAAGTCGGGGAAACCCGATTTGCGGCGCAGCGATTTTGGAGGCCGGAGGACGCATGCCGCATCGGCATCCTCCGATCCCAGTCTCGATCTCAATTCAGCATGCCGAGCGCATGCATGTAGGTCTCGAGGATGGTTTCCTGCTCGCGCCGCTCATCGGCATCCTGCTTGCGCAGCCGCACGATGGTGCGCAACGCCTTGACGTCGAAGCCAT
Source organism: Xanthobacteraceae bacterium (assembly GCA_035690995.1). Classification (GTDB taxonomy): domain Bacteria; phylum Pseudomonadota; class Alphaproteobacteria; order Rhizobiales; family Xanthobacteraceae; genus VAZQ01. The sequence goes on along the minus strand of DASSJW010000486.1, from coordinate 670 downwards.
TGCCTTTGGCTTCGGCATAGACGTCGCGGATGTCGTCGGCGATGGTCTTCTTCTCTTCCTCGAGGCGCTCGATGCGCTCGACGAAGGCTTTCAGATGATCCTTCGCGAAACGGGTCGCGGGCGCTTCTTCTTCCTTCGCCGCGGCGGCAGTGGCCATGATAACCTCCTCCAGGGACTCGAACGAGTGGTGGCAAGAGGTTTCAGAAGCGCGGCCGCCAAGGTCAAGCCGGCAGACGGTTCATCCCCGGAGTACACAGGCGACAAAATTTAATGTTTGTGCCCGGCCTTTTCGAAGGCGGCTTGCTGGTCCTTGGCCGCTTCTTTCTGGTACTTGGTCTTCCATTCCTCATACGGCATGCCGTAGATCGTCTCGCGGCTCTCGTCCCGGGACATGGTCACGCCGCGCGCGTCGGCAGCATCCTTCATCCAGTTCGACAGACAATTGCGGCAAAAGCCGGCGAGATTCATCAGGTCGATGTTCTGCACGTCGGTGCGCGCGCGCAAATGCTCCAGGAGACGCCGGAACGCAGCGGCCTCGAGCTCCGTGCGGGTCTTTTCATCGAGCGGCATGGGCGCAAGCTCCTTTTCCTCGCGGCGAGGGGGACCCAAGATTTTCAGACCTTGGCACAGATAGGATAGTGATGCGTCCGCCCACTTTCCAGCGTGGGTG
>DASSJW010000485.1:0-2897 GCA_035690995.1 Xanthobacteraceae bacterium | reverse complement strand
CTCCAGCGCCCGCGCCTTGAGGACCTCGTCGCGCAGCAGGTCCCATACTTGCACGCGCAGGGCGAGGTAGTCGCGCGACTTGCGATAATCCCCGGAGCGGTCGACCTCGGGAATGCGGATGTCCGCCTTGATGCGGCCGGGGCGCGCGGTGAACACGATCACGCGGGTGCCGAGATAGATCGCCTCGTCGATGTCATGGGTGACGAAGAGCGCGGTCTTGCGGGCGCGACGCCAGATCGACTGCAGCTCCTCCTGCAGCAGCTCCCGGGTCTGGGAATCGAGCGCGCCGAATGGCTCGTCCATCAGCATGATTTCCGGATCGAGCGCGAACAGCCGCGCCAGCGCGACGCGCTGCTTCATGCCGCCGCTCAGCTGGCCCGGATAGAGATCGGCGAAACGGGAGAGGTGAACGAGATCGAGATATTCCGCGGCCTTGGGCAGGCGCTCGCGCTTGGGCAATCCCTTCATCTCGAGCGGCCAGGCGACGTTCTCGATGGCGGTGAGCCAGGGAAACAGCGAGAGCTCCTGAAACATCATGCCGCGATCGGGCCCCGGAGGCCCGATCGGACGACCGTTGAGCCGCAAATCGCCGCCGCTGGTGGGTTCGAAGCCGCCGAGGATGTGCAGGAAGGTACTCTTGCCGCACCCCGATGGTCCTACGATCGAGACGAACTCGTGCTCGTCGATGGCGAGCGACAGGCGGTCGATCGCCGTGACGCTGCGATTGTCGACCGTGAACGTCTTGTCGAGATCGGTCACCTCCAGCAGCGGCATCGGCGCGGGCCTTGTCAACTCGGGTCAGCTAGTGTCCCGGTTCCGACGTTCGTATCCCTTTGCAGCACGCGCTCGTACGAACGTCGGAACCAAAGGGACACTAGCGACTATATGATTCTAGTGTGGCTTTGGATTTGACGTTCCTATGAATGACTCGCGGCAATGCTGATAGGAACGTCAAATCCGCCACACTTAGCGTGCGCGCAACACGGTACCCCTTCAAGAGTCGATCCGACCGTCGGTGCCGAGCCATCCATTTTTCGATATGTCAAATACGACGCCGTCGGGATCCTTGAATTTCCGTTCGAAGTTTCCGAGACGATCGTCGCCGAGATCGAAAAAGAATGTCCCTCCGGCGGCCTCGATTTTCTTCTGCGTTTCCGCCAGATCGTCAACTTGAAAGCCAAAGTGGTTGGCGCCGACTGCCTTGGTGGGATCGCCCTTGATGTCGTTGCCCTTGCTGCCGGCAAAATTGAGCAGCGCAAGATTGATGACGCCGTCACTCATGTAGATGGCAGAGCCAATTTCAATGGTTTCACGCCCGACCTCCTTGAGGTCGAACACATCGTGGTAGAACTTTGCCGATTTTTCCAAGTCTCGCACGCAGACCGCGAAGTGGCGTAACCGGGCCATCCTTACTCTCCTTCTTTCTCTTCCCAAATCACGAAGCCGCCGCCGCCTTTTCCTCAACGCCGCCGCGCCGAAGCTTCTGAATCAACGCCCGCGCCGTGTACGCACAGTGTTCGCGGGAAAGCTCGGCCACCCGCTCCGAGTGTCCTTCCCGAAAGTGTTTTGCGAGGAGCCGATGCTCCCTCTGCGCACGCTGCAATTCGCCCTTCTCGGATGCAAGAATGCGAATCAGCGGAGAAACCGCATCGCGCAGCATCGCAATCTGACGACGCAGATGCTTGCGTGCGCAGCTTTCAAAAAGGCGTTCGTGAAACCGGATGTTCAATTGCGCGTAGTGGTCGAAGTTGGTGCTGGCCGCGACGACAGCATCGAGTTCTGCCACGCATCTATCCACGGCATCGGCATCGGCCGCTGTCATCCTTTCGGTGGCGAGATGACCAGCACGTGCCTCGAGCATCGCACGCATCTCGAAGATGTCCTCGATCTCATCGATATTCAGGGACGCCACGTAGAACCCACGGCGCGGCTTGAGCTCGACCAGCCCCTCGGTCGCAAGCCGGTTCAGTGCCTCGCGGATTGGCAGTCGGCTGATGCCGAGCCGGCGTGCCATCTCCTCCTGGCGCAGCGCCTGCCCCGCGGGCAGCTCGCCGGAAAGAATCATCTCGCGCAGCCACTTATGGGCCGCTTGCTGAGCGCTGACCAAGTGGTCGCCGAGCATCGCCGGTATCCTGCCAATCGCTGTTGACCGAACGGCAGGAAGAGCTATCCTAAATTGGATACAAAATCCAGATAATGGATCGATTGTCTTGACGTGGTGACAGGGTAATGGCGGTGAGTGAATTTGGAATTGGCGCCAGACTGCCCCGACTTGAGGATGAGCGATTTCTCGAAGGCCGCGGACAGTTTTGTGCGGACATTGCCCTGCCCGGAATGGTGCACGCCGCCTTCGTGCGCAGCCCGCACGCTCATGCCCGCATCTTGTCAGTTCGCAAGCCTCGGGATTTTGCCGCGCAGGTCTACGCCGCAGAGGACTTGACCGGCGTCGCCCGGATGCGTTCGACCGCCAAATTGCCGGGATTCAAGCCGTCGGATTGGCCGATCCTGGCAGCGGGGAAGGTGAGGCACGCCGGGGAGCCGATCGCGATGGCGATTGGTTCGACGCCGGCGGAAGCCGAGGACATCGCCGGTCTGGTCGAGGTGGAATTCGAGGCACTGCCGCCGGTGGTGACGATGGCGGATGCTCTCAAGAAAACGCCGCCTTTCGTCCACGACGACTGGGGAGACAATATCCTCGTCGATATCAAGCTGGAAGGCGGCGATCTCGTGGGAGCGAAAGCGAACGCCGTCCACATCGTCGAGCGCACCTTCCGAATGAACCGGATGCACCCTCTGTCGCTCGAGGGGCGCGCCTGCCTCGCGCACTACGACAGCAGGCTCGACGAACTCGTTGTCCATGTCGCGCACCAACTTCCAGTGCCGTTGCAGATCGGCTT
>DASSJW010000484.1:0-10652 GCA_035690995.1 Xanthobacteraceae bacterium | reverse complement strand
ATGAGTAGTCATCCAATGCGTACACCCGGGCGGCCGTCATGCTCCCATCCGGCCGAACCAGGGCAAAACGTGCATTGGTGGCGCCGACATCTCCAACGAGACCAAGTTCCGCTGCGGCCATCGAAGGGACCTCGCGTCTCGTAAACAGCCGATAAGCCGCCAGTTTCAGCAGACTTCAGAGGCCCAGGGCGGCGTTGCCGAATCGCGAGCGGACAAGGGCGCATCGCGCCTTGGGCCAAGGCTGCCACCTAGCATGGATGCGCGCCTTTCGCTCTTGATCTGGGTCAAACCGACGCACCATGCCCCTTTCGTCGGGCCTGGAGCCGCTGGCATGGTTGCTGAGGGAGCCGGTCCGCTCGGTTGATCTAGCGCAAGGCCGCCCGTCACCTGCAATGCTCACTTATTTGGGCATATCGCGCTCGCGCACAGACCGAGGCGTGAGAAAGTCGGAGAGTTGGACGATGGCGACCGGCGATACCGTACGTTGGTTCAGCGATATTCGGCTGGGCGATGTGGCGACAGTCGGTGGAAAGAACGCTTCCCTGGGTGAACTCTATTCGACTCTGTGTCAGCAGGGCGTCCAGGTGCCGAATGGATTTGCATTAACGGCCCAAGCCTACCGCGCCGCACTCAACGGCGCGGGAGCGTGGGACAGATTGCATAAGCTTCTCGACGCCATCGACAAGACCCGCATTGATGTGCTGGCCGCCTGCGCCGCCGAAGCGCGGGCGGTCGTCTTCGATGCCACCGGTACCGATCACCTTCGAGAGGAGATCACCAAATCCTATCGACAACTCGAAAGGGAGTATGGAACCAACGTTGCCGTCGCGGTGCGTAGCTCGGCCACGGCCGAGGATCTCCCTACCGCGAGCTTTGCAGGCCAGCACGAAAGCTTCCTCAATGTTCGTGGCGCCGACGATCTATTCGAAGCTTGCCGGCACTGCTTCGCCTCCATTTTCACTGATCGCGCCATCTCGTATCGAATCGACAACGGATTCGACCATTTCAAAGTGGCGCTCTCTGTCGGTGTCATGAAGATGGTCAGGGCCGACCGTGCCTCCAGCGGCGTGATCTTCACCTTGGATACCGAATCCGGCTTTCGCGACGTGGTTTTCATTACCGGCGTCTACGGACTGGGCGAGAACATTGTGCAAGGCATTGTCGATCCCGATGAATTCTACGTGCACAAGCCGACCTTCCGGCAAGGCCATCGCGCCGTCTTAAGCCGGTCGCTCGGCGGCAAGCAAAAGCGCATGATCTATGCCCGCGGTCATGACCGTACCAGAAACGTCTCCGTTCCGAAGCCGTTTCGCGGTCGCTTCTGCATCGACGATGCGGAAGTGCTCAAGCTTGCCGGCTACGCGATCACGATCGAGGATCATTACTCGGCGCAGGCTGGGCATCCGGTGCCGATGGATATCGAATGGGCCAAAGATGCCGATGACGGACAGCTCTACGTGATCCAGGCTCGGCCCGAAACGGTGGCCTCGCGCAAGACGCCGACGGCGCTCGAAAGCTATTCTCTCAAGGGAACCGCCCCTGTGTTGACCACCGGTCGCGCGGTCGGTGAGAAGGTCGCGGTCGGATCCACGCGGGTCATTGCCGACACGCACGGCCTCGCGGCATTCCAGCCGGGCGAAGTTCTGGTGGCAGATTCGACCAGTCCGGATTGGGAGCCGGTCATGAAGATCGCGGCCGCGATCGTGACCGAGCATGGCGGGCGGACCTGCCACGCCGCCATTGTTGCACGTGAGCTCGGCGTTCCCGCTGTGGTCGGAGCGGCGGGGGCGAAAACGGCGCTGAGCAGCGGTCGTCTCGTGACGGTGTCCTGCGCCGAGGGCGACATCGGACGCGTGTACGAGGGCCATGTTCCATTCGAAACGATCCGGGTGGATGCGGGAGAGCTCAAGCGGCCGCGCACCGCCATCATGTTGAACCTTGGCAATCCGGAGCTGGCGCTGCGGACCGCCATGCTGCCGAACGACGGTGTCGGCTTGGCTCGAATGGAGTTCATCGTCAGTGAACACATCGGGATTCATCCGATGGCGCTCGCCAATCCGGAAAAGGTGACATCGGCGCCGGCACGCAAGGCTATTGAACGTCTGGTGCACAATTATGCCCGTCCGGCCGACTTCTTCGTCGAGAAGCTGTCGGAGGGCGTGGGACTGATCGCTGCCGCGTTCTATCCAAAACCCGTCATCGTCCGCTTGTCGGATTTCAAGACCAATGAATACGCGACGTTGCTCGGCGGCGATGCGTTCGAGCCGAAGGAAGAGAATCCGATGCTGGGGTTTCGCGGCGCCGCGCGCTATGCACACCCCGCCTATGCGGCCGGGTTCGCACTCGAATGCGCTGCCCTGCGCCGGGTGCGCCAGGACATGGGGCTGACCAATCTGAGCATCATGGTGCCGTTCTGCCGGCGGGTCGAGGAGGCTCGGCGGGTGCTCGACAGCATGGCGAGCCACGGCCTCAAACGGGGAGAGAATGGTCTTGAGATCTACGTCATGTGCGAGATCCCCAACAACGTGATCCAGGTCGATGCCTTTGCCGAGCTGTTCGATGGATTTTCGATCGGCTCCAACGACTTGACCCAGCTGACTCTGGGCGTGGACCGGGATTCCGAAATCGTCGCATTCGATTTCGACGAGCGCGATCCGGGCATGCTGGAAATGTTCAAGCTCGCGGTGAGTGGCGCCAAACGCAACGGGCGCCACATCGGCATCTGCGGCGAAGCGCCGGCCAATTATCCCGAAATCGCTCGCTACCTTACCCAACTCGGCATCGACTCGATCAGCGTCAATCCGTCCAGCATCTTGCGAACAATGCAGGCGGTCTGCGAGGCGGAGTCTGGCACCGGGCCGACGGGGACGTCATCCTTGGCGGCCGAGTAAGCTCCTGCAAATGGAGAATGCGACAGCCGTCATCCGCTAGCTGCCGAGTGGATACTGGCGGCGTCAACAAGCAGTCACGCTGCAAGTTCCAATCGAGCGGAGCGCGACATCGAAACCCGCCAAGATGGGCCGGAATTCACTGAAGGTTTGCCATGGAATGGGAGCGAATCCACAAGCGGCCCGAGGAGCGTGCCGGCGCCGGTCTCCCCGATTACGAGGAGTATATCAAGACGTTCTCGTGGACGCGGGCACGTACACTGCTCGACGGTTTGCCCGACGGCGGGCTCAACATCGCGCACGAGGCAGTCGATCGGCACCTGCGGGCCGGGCGTGGTGACAAACTCGCCCTGCGCTGGATCGGGCGCGACGACCGCATCCGCGATTACACCTATTCCGCGCTGGGCGCGGCAACCAACCGGTTTGCTGACGTACTCGCCCGGCGCGGCGTTACCAAGGGAGACAGGGTATTTTCGCTGCTCGGTAGGATACCGGAACTTTACTTCGCGGCTCTCGGCACCCTGAAGAACGGCAGCGTATTCTCGCCCCTGTTCTCGGCATTCGGGCCCGAACCGATCAAAGCCCGCATGTCGATCGGCAATGCGAAAGTCCTCGTCACCTCCGAAGCGTTCTATCGTCGCAAGATCGAGCCCTGGCGCAATGAGCTTGCGAGCCTGGAACATGTGTTCTTGACCGATTCCTCGGCCGCTCCCCCCTCCGGCACGACCGACTTGGCGGCCGCGATGGCGGCGGCCTCGGATTCGTTCGAAACCGTGTGGACGGGGCCCGAAGACATGGCCTTGTTGCACTTCACCAGCGGCACGACCGGTCGTCCGAAGGGGGCCGTGCACGTGCATGAGGCCGTCGTGGCGCACCATATCACCGGCCGCCTCGCCCTCGACCTCAGACCGGATGACGTCTTCTGGTGCACCGCCGATCCGGGATGGGTGACCGGCACCTCCTACGGCATCATCTCGCCGCTGACCAACGGCGCCACCTTGATCGTCGACCAGGCCGAGTTCGATGCCGAGCGCTGGTATCGGATCCTGCAGGACCAAAAGATCACCGTATGGTACACGGCGCCAACGGCAATCCGGATGCTGATGAAGGCGGGCGCCAAGGTCGCCCAGCGCTTCGACCTGTCGAACCTGCGCTTGCTGGCCAGCGTCGGCGAGCCGCTCAATCCCGAGGCCGTGGTCTGGGGGGTCGAGGCGTTCGGCAAGCCGTTCCACGACAATTGGTGGCAGACCGAGACCGGCGGAATCATGATCTCCAACTATCCGTCGATGGACGTGAAGCCCGGATCGATGGGCCGCCCGCTGCCGGGGATCACCGCCGGCATCGTCGAGCGCCTCCCAGGCGGGACGGTACGGGAGATCTCCGAACCCATGGCCGTCGGCGAGCTTGCATTGCGGCCCGGCTGGCCATCAATGATGCGCGCTTATCTCAACGAGGAGGAACGCTATCGCAAGTGCTTCGCGGGCGGCTGGTATCTCACCGGCGATCTCGCCATGCGCGACGATGAGGGATATTATTGGTTTGTCGGGCGCGCGGACGACGTCATCAAGAGCGCGGGCCATCTTATCGGTCCGTTCGAAGTCGAGAGCGCGCTGATGGAGCACGCGGCTGTAGCCGAGGCGGGCGTGATCGGCATCCCGGAACCGACTGCCGGCGAGATGGTCAAGGCATTTGTCGCTCTCAAGAACGGTGTCGAGCCGAGCGAGGCTTTGCGCAAGGAGCTGCTCGGCCACGCGCGGGCGCGCCTGGGCCCGGCCGTGGCGCCCAAGGACATAGCTTTCCGCCAGAACCTGCCGAAGACGCGCAGCGGCAAAATCATGCGCCGCTTGCTCAAGGCGCGCGAGCTAGGCCTGCCGGAGGGCGATATCTCGACGCTCGAAAGCGAGGAGCGATGACGGCAATTACCGACAAGCCGCGGCTGTCGCGGGCACATTCGCTGGAGCTGCTCAAGCAGATGATCCGCATCCGCCGCTTCGAGGACAAGTGCGCGGAGCTCTACACGCAGGAAAAGATCCGCGGCTTCCTGCATCTCTACGACGGGGAAGAGGCCGTCGCCGTCGGGGTGATCCCGGTGCTGGAGCCGCGCGACCGCATCGTTGCCACCTACCGCGAGCATGGCCATGCGCTCGTGCGTGGCGTACCGATGACGACGGCACTCGCGGAAATGTACGGAAAGCAGGAGGGCTGCAGCCGCGGACGTGGCGGCTCGATGCACCTGTTCGATCGGAGCACCAACTTCTACGGTGGCAACGCCATCGTCGGTGGGGGGCTGCCGCTCTCGGTCGGACTTGCGCTCGCCGATCGGATGCGCGGCGAGGACACCGTTACGGCCTGCTTCTTCGGCGAGGGCGCCGTCGCCGAAGGTGAGTTCCACGAGAGCCTCAATCTCGCCGCGCTCTGGGGCTTGCCGGTGTTGTTCGTGTGCGAGAACAACCTCTACGCCATGGGCACGGCGCTGGCGATCTCGGAATCGGAAACCGACATCCAGCGCAAAGCGGCGTGCTACCGGATCGCATCGGAAGCCGTCGACGGCATGGACGTGGTCGCGGTGGAAGCCGCCGCGCGGCGCGCCGTCCACGCGGTGCGCGAGAGCGGCAAGCCTTATTTTCTGGAATGCCGCACCTACCGTTTGCGGCCACATTCCATGTTTGATGCTCAGCTTTATCGGGACAAGGCGGAGGTCGACGCCTGGCGGCACAAGGAGCCGATCGTGCGCTTTAAAGGCTGGCTCGAGGCGAATCACATGATCCATCCCGACGACCTGGCGCGAATGGAAGCCGAGGTCGACGCCGAGGTCGCCGAGGCTGTCGCCTTCGCCGAGCGCGGAACCTGGGAGCCGGTCGAGCAGCTCACCCGGTTTACTTACTCCGACCAAGCCGCCTAGCGCGCGACGCGATGACCGCCCCTTCCAAAACGGTCGAACTCAGCTATCGCGACGCGATGCGGGAGGCGATCCGCGACGCTATGCGCCGCGACAACACGGTGTTCCTGATGGGCGAGGATGTCGGCCGCTATGGCGGCTGCTATGCCGTGAGCAAGGGCCTCCTGGCGGAGTTCGGCCCCGAACGCATCCGCGATACGCCATTGTCGGAGTCCGGCTTCACCGGCGCCGGCATCGGCGCCGCGATGGCCGGCATGCGCCCCATCGTCGAGCTGATGACGGTGAACTTCAGCCTGCTCGCCCTCGACCAGATCCTCAACACCGCGGCCACGGTGCGCCACATGTCGGGTAACCAGTTCAGCGCGCCGCTGGTGATCCGCATGGCGACCGGGGCCGGCCGCCAGCTTGCGGCCCAGCACTCCCACAGCCTGGAGGGTTGGTATGCCCATATCCCCGGCATCAAGGTGTTGGCGCCGGGAACGCTCGAGGATGCGCGCGGCATGCTGTGGACCGCGCTGCAGGATCCGGATCCGGTGCTGATCTTCGAAAACGTCATGCTCTACAACATGACGGGCAAGCTCGCGGCGGATGCCGGTGCCGTCGACATCGACAAGGCCGCCGTCCGGCGCGCCGGGCGCGACGTTTCGCTCATCACCTATGGCGGCTCGCTGTGGAAGACCCTCGACGCGGCGACGGCGCTTGCCGCCGAAAACATCGACGCCGAGGTGATCGACTTGCGCAGCCTGCGGCCGCTCGACGACGCGACCATCATGCGGTCGGTGGCCAAGACCCGGCGGGCGGTGATCATCGATGAAGGCTGGCGGAGCGGCAGCCTGTCGGCCGAAATCTGCACGCGCATCATCGAGCAGGCGTTCTGGGAGCTGGACGCTCCGGTCGGCCGTGTCTGCAGCGAGGAAGTGCCGATCCCCTATTCTCGCCACCTCGAAATGGCGGCGATCCCGCAGGTGCCCCGGATCATCGCGGCGGCGAAAGCCGCGCTTGGGCGAGCGTGAGGACCTGCCCGTGGTCGAGTTCCGCATGCCCTCCCTGGGAGCCGACATGGAGGCAGGCACACTGGTCGAATGGCTGGTGAAGCCCGGCGATCGGGTGAAGCGCGGCGACATCGTCGCCGTGGTGGAGACGCAGAAGGGCGCCATCGAAATCGAAATCTTCGACACCGGCCAGATCGAGCAGATCCTGGTCGATCTCAACAGCAAGGTGCCGGTCGGGACCCCGCTCGCGCGCATCAGAACCGACCTTGAAACGGCGGCCGGGGCCGCCACACCTACGCCAGTCACGCCGCCGCCCGCCGTCGCAATCGCGGCCGCGCCACGCGCTTCACCGCCGGCACCGACTGCGCCCACGCCGATCGCTGCGCCTCTCCCGCAGGGCCCGATCGTGCCGGCCGCGGGGCGCCGCGTGCCGGTCTCGCCCGCGGCACGGCGGCTCGCGGAGCTGCGCCATGTCGATCCCAGCGCGATCGCCGGCAGCGGCCCCGGCGGCGCGGTCGTGCGCGCCGACGTCGAACGCAGCCTCGGCGTCACCACCCCCGTTCCGGCCGAGCGCAAACGCACGATCGGCCTCGATCTCGACGCCATGCGAACGGCCATCGCCGCCGCCATGGCACGATCGAAGCGGGAGATCCCGCACTATTATCTGCAGCATCAGGTCGACGTCACGCCGTGCGAGCAATGGATCGCGCGCGCGAACGAGGCCCGGCCACCGGACAGCCGCTTGCTGATGGGGGCGCTTGCGCTCAGGGCCGTCGCCTTGGCCGCGCGCAACTTCACCGCATTCAACGGCTTCTATCGGGATGGCAGCTACGAGCCCGCAGCCGCGGTCCATGTCGGGGTAGCAGTCGCCATCCGCGGCGGCGGATTGGCGGCGCCGGCGCTGCACGACGCGGATCGGATATCGCTCGACGAGGTCATGGCCCGCATGCGCGATCTCGTCCAACGCACGCGCGCCGGGCGCATTCGCAGCTCCGAGATATCAGATCCGACGATTACGGTTTCAAGCCTCGGTGAACGCGGCGTCGAAGCGCTTTACGGAATCATCTATCCACCGCAGGTCTCACTTGTCGGCTTCGGCAAAATCGTGGCGCGGCCTTGGCTGGTCGACGGCGCCATCGGACCACGCTCCGTCCTCACCATCACTCTCGCGGCCGACCATCGGGTGAGCGACGGGCATGCCGGCGCGCTGTTTCTCGCAGATATCGGCAAGCGGCTGCAGGAGCCCGAAAACCTATGAACGAAGCTGACATTCCCACTGTCCTGCGAGAGGAGCTCGGGAACATCGCGCCCGAGATGGATCTGCAGAAGCTCGATCCGCAGGCGGATTTGCGCGAAGCCCTCGATATCGATTCGATGGATTTCCTCAATTTTGTGATCGCCGTCCATCGCCGCCTCGGTGTGGAGATTCCCGAGCTGGACTATCCAAAGCTGGTCACGCTCGGGGGGGCGATCACCTATCTCGAGGCGAAGCTCGGATCAGGCAAGCGCTGACGTTCGCCGAAGCTGCGTATCGCGTCAGCCGCCGCTCAACTTTCAATGCGCAGTCGTGAACGCTGCGCCGGCCCGGGCTTTCCCCGCACCAGCCATTCCAGTCCATCGAGGAGCACCTCGACATCGACCATTTGGCTATAGGGAGCCAAGCTTGCGCGCGCGGCGCTGTCGACGCGGAACGCGTGTACCAGCGGCTGGGCACAATGATGCCCGCCGCGCAATGCCACGCCGCGAGAATCGAGATGACGACAGACGTCCGCGGCCGAGAACCCCGCGACAGTGAACGAGATCACGCCTCGCCGGTCATGGGTATCGAGCGGTCCGAGGACGCGCACGCCCGCAATAGAGGCGAGCCCATCCAGCAGGCGACGCGTCAAGCGCTGCTCGTAGCCTCGAATAGCGCCCCAATCGAGGGCCTGCATCCAGTCGAGCGCCGCGCCGAGGCCGACCGCGGCGGCGATCGGCGGCGTCCCGGCTTCGAAGCGTCGCGGCGGAGATCTGAAGGTCGCGCGTGTCGGCGTCACCTCCTCGATCATTTGTCCGCCGGTCATGAAGGGCGGCATCGCGTCGAGAAGGTGACGCCGACCCCAAAGCACGCCAATGCCCGTTGGCCCGTAAGTCTTGTGGCCGGAAAAGACGTAGAAGTCGACATCGAGCTCACGCAGGTCGAGCGGTCCGTGTGGCGCACGCTGCGCTCCGTCGAGCATGACTTTCGCTCCGACGGCATGGGCTGCGGCTACCACTCGGCCGACATCGGTGACCGCGCCGGTCACATTCGAGCAATGCGTCAGCGCGACCAGCCGGCACCGCTCGGTGAGCTCTGAGTCCAACTGGTCGAGATCGAGACGCCCCTCGGGGGTCATCGGCAGGAACCGCAGGAGCACGCCGCGCTGCTGGGCAAGCATTTGCCACGGCACCAGGTTGCTGTGGTGTTCGAGAATCGAGAGCAGGATTTCATCGCCGGGCCGCAACAATCCGCCGAAGGAATGCGCCAGCATATTGATCGAGGACGTCGCGCCGTAGGTGAAGACGACCTCCTGATCCGAACCCGCATTCAGAAAGCGCGCGACGCTCGTCCGCGCCCGATCATAGGCGCCGGTCGCCGCGCGCGCGCGCGCATGCATCCCTTCGTGCACATTAGCGCGCGCTTCGACTTCGAAACGACGCAGCGCACCCAGCACGGCTTCCGGCATTTGCGCCGTGGCGGCACTGTCCAGGTAGTGGAGCGCGGGGTCTGCGAGCCCCGGAAATTCACGCTTGAGACCCGCCGCATCAAACGATGGTTTCGATGGAGAAGGCTTCATGGCGGCAGGTCCAGATCGGCGGACGCGTATTCCGGACGCCATCCTGTCGGAAATTGCAGCCGCCTTCTTGATCTGCATCAAGCGCGCAACACGCGCTTCCCAGCCGGGCGCGAAATGGTTTCAGCAAGCCGTCGCCCGGCTCAGCAGCCTCATTTTCGCGCGGTCAGATTGATCACCGCCGACATCCCGCCGTGCGAGGTGCCCTCGTATATCTCGATCTCTTCTTCGACGATCTTCATGTCCCGGAAATCGCGGAATGCCTCTTCGAGCATCGCCCGCGTGTAGAGGTTCTCAACCTGCTTCGGCCCGCCGGTGCCGTATTGCAGTTGCTTCGGCGTGTAGCCCTGAATGATCAGCAGACCGCCGCGCTTGAGCGCCTTTCGCATTCCCGCCCATTTCTTGGCGCGCTCGGCAGGCGTACTGAACTGCGTGAAAATCTCCACGACGACGTCAAACGCCGCTTCCGGATAATCCCAGGTGTGAACGTCGGCCTGTGCGATGGTGAGGGTGACACCGCGTTGCTTCGCCAGCGCGCGGGCCTTCTCCTGGGCGGAAGGCGAGAAGTCGAGGGAAAGTACCTCGAGCCCCTGCTCCGCCAGCCAGATGCCGTTGCGCCCCTCCCCGTCCGCGACGGCGAGTGCCTTGCCGGAGCGCGGGAGCAACGCCTTGCACGACACCAGAAAGTAATTCGGCTCCGTGCCGAAGACGTAGTCCGGGACGCGGTAGCGATCTTCCCAGCGCTCGTATTCGCTTACATCGTCCGGAGCCACGGATGGAACTCGCCGCCGGGGACCTAATGCGCCTCGGCGGACGGCTTGAGCTGCACCGATTCGCCGCAGCCGCAGGCCGAGGTCTGATTCGGGTTGTTGAACACGAATTGCGCCGACAGCTTCTCGGTCTTGTAGTCCATCTCGGTGCCGATCAGGAACAGCACGGCCTTGGGATCGATCAGCACGCGCACGCCCTTGTCCTCGACCACCTCGTCCGCCGCTTCGATCCGCTCGGCATATTCCATGGTGTAAGCCATGCCGGCGCAGCCGCCGTTCTTGACGCCGAC
>DASSJW010000483.1:0-2328 GCA_035690995.1 Xanthobacteraceae bacterium | reverse complement strand
TCTTTCGACGCTGTCCCACAGCTTGCAGGCGACTTCGAGAAACTCCTGCGCGCGTTCATAGCGCTCGTCGTGGTCCATCATGACGTCGAAGCCGTAGTTGGCAGCCTCGTTCTTGTAGGCCGACGTTACGGCGTTCCAGGCGATCCGCCCGCGCGTCACATGGTCGAGCGCATTGAAGAAACGCGCGATGTAAAACGGGTGGTGATATGTCGTCGACATGGTGAGCGCAAAGCCCACGCCGGGCGCCGCCTTGGCCATCAGCGGAATCATCGGCGCCATGTCATGGCGGGGCCACTTGGCGCCGTAGCGGACGGGGGCTTCGTGGTTGCCGCCATAGTCCTCGGGGGTGCCGCCGGTGTCGCCGAAGAACAGCATATCCATCACGCCACGCTGCGCGATGCGTGCGATGTCCTCGTAGAATTCCGATGTGCTGTAGTAGTCGTATCCGACCCATGAGCCAGGCATCCGCCACAGATAATCCGTGTGCAGAAAGGACAGATCGGCCGCAAGGTGGATGGTCTGAGATTCGGACATGACTTCGCCTGCCAGGCAGGGGCGGGATGTTAATGGAACGACAGACGTTGTGCCAGCGAAGCGACTTCGCACGCGAGTTGCATAATGCCGACAGTCGGAAGACGAAACTTGCAATGATATTCCTGCAAGACCACGATGCAGGACAGATGCCGGAGGCTCACCGACGTGCCCAAGTTGCAGATCAGCTTCGCCAGTTGCCCGTACGATCGGCTCAACCCCATCATGAGCGGGCGTGTGTCGATCGAGGGATGCGATGTCAACTTCTTCCCACTGCGGCCGGAAGAGCTTTTTCCGCGCGTCTATCATACGCAGGATTTCGACGTGACCGAGTTGTCCGCCAGTTCGCACATTCTGACGAGTTTGCGCGGCGATGCGAACTACCTGGGCATACCGGCTTTCGTGTCGCGGGTGTTCCGGCACGGCGACATCTACATCCGCACGGACCGCGGGATCAGCACACCGGAGGACCTGCGCGGCAGGATCGTGGGCGTTCCGGAATATCAGATGACCGCCGCGTTGTGGATACGCGGCATTCTTTCCGACGAATATGGCGTCAAGACCTCGGACATCCGCTGGCGCAACGGCGGCCTCCAGCGTCCCGGCCGGGGAGAGCGAACGCCGATTTCGCTGCCTGCGAGCATCGAGCTCAAGACCATTGCGGCCGACAAGACGTTGTCCGGGATGCTCGCCGACGGCGAAATCGATGCGCTGATCACGGCGGTGCGGCCGCTGTGCTTCACCGAGAAGGCGCCCAACGTCGGACGATTGTTTCCCGACTATCGTCCGGTCGAAGAGGCATACTATCGCAAA
This sequence comes from Xanthobacteraceae bacterium, assembly GCA_035690995.1. GTDB lineage: Bacteria > Pseudomonadota > Alphaproteobacteria > Rhizobiales > Xanthobacteraceae > VAZQ01. The sequence continues at coordinate 984 of DASSJW010000483.1, read as the reverse complement.
ACCGGCATGTTCCCCATCATGCACATGATGGGGGTTCGGCGGTCGCTGGCCGAGGCGCATCCCTGGCTTCCCGGCAGCATCCTGAAGGCATGCCTGCAAGCGCGGGCCATCGCGCTGGAAGAAATGAAATCGACGGGCATGTTCTACGCCATGCTCCCCTGGCTATCGGACGATCTCTCCCGCGCCGAGGCTGTCATGGGCCCGAACATGTGGCCCTATGGCGTAACCTCCAATCGAAAGGAGCTCGAGGCGATGCTGCGCTGGTCGTTCGAGCAGGGATTGGCGCCCAGACAGGGATCCATCGAGGAATTATTCGCGCCGGGTCTCACGGAAGCCAGGTGGGACACCGGTCACTCCCCGTGAGAAGTCCACGCACTGGTTCAGGTCGCCACGGAGCGACCGTCAATTGCGCAACAGCTTGTCGAGCGTGATCGGCAGATCGCGCACGCGCGTTCCCGTGGCGTGATAGACCGCATTCGCGATCGCCGCCGCGGTACCGACGATGCCGATTTCGCCTACGCCTTTGATGCCGAGCGGGTTGATCTCGTCATCCTTTTCTTCGACGAAGATTACGTCGATTGCATGCACATCCGCGTTCACCGGCACGTGATAGTCGGCGAGGTTATGGGTCATGAATCGTCCGAACCGGTGGTCGGTGAGGGTCTCCTCCTGCAGCGCCATGCCGATCCCCCCGACGACGGCGCCGAGAATCTGGCTTCCCGCAAGCTTCGGATTGAGAATCCGGCCGGCCGCCACCGCGCTGACCACGCGCGTGACCCGGATGACGCCGAGTTGCTCGTCGACCTTGACCTCGGCGAAGACCGCGGAGTGCGCGAAATGGGAGTATTTGCTGTTGCCGTTCGGCTCGGCGCTGGCTTCTTTTTCAATCCGATCGGCTTTGCCGGCGCGCATTACGTCTGCAATTGAAACCTCCCGGTGCTGGTCGGTCTTGTGCCGGATCTTGCCTTCGGCGAACACGACATC
>DASSJW010000482.1:0-2766 GCA_035690995.1 Xanthobacteraceae bacterium | reverse complement strand
GCAACATGTGGCTGGGGCGACAGGCGGTCACAAGCCCGGGCGCCGTCCGTGAGGGAGCGGGTGCCGTTCGCAAGTCACAGACGCAACCCTGCACCCCGGGTCCTTCTGGCTAACCCCAGAGGAACACCTCTTTGCGGAGGGTTCCGAGGAACGAGGGTGGTCGGTTCAAGGCGACATTCCCTGCGACCCCCGGGCTGGGATGTGGGGCATGCTCTGGCGTGCGCGTGGCCGCTCTGCTAACCGCTTGGCTGGACTCGGAAGAGACGGGATTGGACATGGCTGGCGCGCCGCGCCGCCCGCTGGTTGCGGGCAACTGGAAGATGAACGGCCTGTCGGCGTCGCTGACCGAGCTCGACCGAATCATCCAAGGTTCGCGTGTACTCGCCGCGCTGGTCGACCTCATGGTGTGCCCGCCCGCGACGCTCCTGGCGCGCTTTGCGGCCGCCGCGCTGGGCACGTCGCTGCGGATCGGCGCGCAGGACTGCCACGCGGAGCCCGCCGGAGCTTTCACCGGCGATCTATCGGCTGAGATGCTCAAGGACGCTGGCGCCACTGCCGTCATCGTCGGACATTCGGAGCGCCGCATCTACCACCACGAGGCCGATCCGGACGTGCGTGCCAAGGCGCTGGCGGCATGGCGCGCCGGGCTCCGCGCCATCGTCTGCGTGGGCGAGAGCCGGGCCGAACGCGAAGATGGACGGGCGCTCGCCGTGGTGGGAGGCCAGTGCGATGGCTCGGTGCCCGACGGCGCGACGGTTGAAAATCTCGTTGTCGCCTACGAGCCGGTTTGGGCCATCGGCACGGGCCTCACTCCGACTCCGGGCGACGTCGCTGAGATGCATGGGCATATCCGGCGGCGTCTGATGTCGCGCTTGGGGGCGGGGGCGCTCGGCATCCGCGTCCTCTACGGCGGCTCGGTGAAACCCTCGAACGCCAAGGAACTGCTGAGCGTCGCGGACGTCGATGGCGCGCTGGTCGGCGGCGCGAGTCTCAAGGCCGCCGAGTTTCTGGCGATCGCTGGCGTTTATCGCTAGGTTTGCGTCTGCGGATTTTCATAACAACACGCTCAAATACCGTCTTTGGAGGACGTCATGCGGATGACCCCAGCGCTCATCGCCGGGAAGCTATTTGCGCTTGCGCTGTTCGCGCTCGGTCCCGCTGGCGCGGCCGAGATCAAGGTATTGTCCTCGAATTCCATGAAGACGACGCTGGAGGAGCTCGCCCCGCAGTTCGAGAAGGCGACCGGGCACAAGCTCTCGTTCACCTTCAATGCGGCTGTCCCGCTCAAGGCCGAGATAGAAAAGGGCGCGGCATTCGATGTCGCGATCCTCAGCACGCCCATCACCGACGACCTGATCAAGCAGGGCAAGCTGGTGGCAGCGACCCGCACCGACATTGCGCGATCGAACGCGGGCCTTGCGGTCAAACGCGGCGCGCCGAAGCCCGACATCAGCACGACCGCAGCGTTCAAGCGTGCGCTGCTCGATGCCAAATCGATTTGTTATGTCGAGCAGGGGGCGACGGGGATCTATCTTAAGGGACTGTTCGAGCGCCTCGGCATCGCCGAGCAGTTGAAAGGCAAGACCAAGCTGCTCCCGCCGTCCAACCCTGCCGCGCACGCGGTGGCGAACGGCGAGGCCGAGATCGGCATGACCCAGATCAGCGAAATCCTGCCCTATGCCGGCGCCGAGTTGGTCGGTCCCTTGCCGGCGGAGATCCAGCTCTCCACGCTGTTCCCGGCCGCGGTCGGCACCAGCGCCAAGGAGCCGGAAGCCGCCAAGGCTTTCATCAATTTCCTGACTGCGCCGGCTGCCATCCCCGTGCTCAAGGCTAAGGGGCTGGAGCCGGGCTGACTTTAGACGGGCGCGATTGCGAAAGGCGGGGCCACCACTCGCCCCCTGGAACGCGTCGCGGTGAATTGCGCTTCGCGCCCCCTCCCGCGCGCGCCAAAATCGGATTAGTCTTGTTCCAAACGACAGAATGAAAACGCCGCGTGGCGGCAGCAAACCTCCGCGCGGTTCACGCCGCGTCCGCTTATTGGCCTCAAGTTCTGCGCGGCGAGCACGGGGAGGTTGCCATGTCCGACCAAAAGACGTCCGACCAAACGTCGTCCAGAAACAAGCCCGCCGACAAGAAGATCGCGGACGAGAGTCCGATCGCGCGTCGCCATTTCCTCTTGGGAGCGGGTACCGCCGTTGCCGCCGGGCTTGCGCCTGCGGCGCCGGTCGAGGCGCAAACCCCGCAGGCGTCGCCGGGCGCGGCGCCCCCGGGCGAGCCCGAACCGCTGCTCACGCTCACGGCAACCGAGCATGCGTTCTTCGCTGCCGCGGCGGATACGATCATTCCCGCCGACGAGCTCTCGCCTTCGGGCAGCGAATGCGGAGTCGCGACCTTCATCGATCGCCAACTCGCGGGCGCCTACGGTACTGGCGCGCGGCTCTACCGCGACGGACCATTCTCCAAGGGCAAGCCGGAGCTCGGCTATCAGCTTGCGTTGACGCCGCGCGAATTCTTTCGCGCCGGCGTCACTGCCGCCAACAACTGGACGCGCAAGACCTACGGCAAGGACTTCGACCGGCTCTCCGCGCCGGAGCGCGAGACCGCACTGAAGACGATGGAAGAGGGGAAGGCGCCGTTCCCGGGCTTTACCAGCACCATGTTCTTCAACGCGCTCCTGCAGATCACCATGGAGGGTTTCTTCGCCGATCCGATTTACGGCGGGAACCGCCACATGGCGTCGTGGAAGATGATCGGGTATCCCGGCTT
>DASSJW010000481.1:0-24659 GCA_035690995.1 Xanthobacteraceae bacterium | reverse complement strand
GGTGATGGTGTTGCCGTGCATCGGATCGCACGACCAGACCACCGCCTTGCCCTCGCGCCGCACGGCACGAATCATCGCCGGCAGCATTTCACCGACCTTGTCGGCGCCGAGCCGCACGATCAACGTCAGCCGGCCGGGCTCGGTGTCCGGATTGAGCGTGTCGATCAGGCGCAGCAGGTCGTCGACCTTGGACGACGGGCCGCACTTGAGCCCGAGCGGGTTCATGATGCCGCGGCAGAACTCGACATGGGCGTGATCGGGCTGGCGGGTTCGGTCGCCGATCCACAGCATATGCGCCGAGGTGCAGCAGAAGGTGCCGGGATGGGTCGAATCCTCGCGCGTCATCGCCTGCTCGTAGCCGAGCAGAAGCGCTTCGTGGCTGGTATAGAACTCGGTGCTCTTGAGCTCGGGATGGCTCTCGAGGTCGAGCCCGCAGGCCTGCATGAAGCCGAGCGCTTCGGAGATGCGATCGGCAAGCTCCTCATAGTGGTGCGACTGGGGCGAGTCCTTCACGAAGCCGAGCGTCCATTGCCGCACATTGGCGAGGTTGGCGTAACCGCCCTGCACGAAGGCGCGCAGCAGGTTCAAGGTCGCCGCGGAGTGGCGGAAGCCTTCGATCTGACGCAACGGATCGGGCCGGCGGGCCTCCTCGGTGAATTCGACGCCGTTGATGACGTCGCCGCGATAGCTCGGGAGCTCCTTGCCGTCCCTCTTCTCCGTGGGAGAGCTGCGCGGCTTGGCATATTGTCCGGCGATGCGGCCCACCTTCACCACCGGCAGCGCGGCGGCGTAGGTCAGCACCACGGACATCTGCAGGAACACGCGCAGGAAGTCGCGGATATTGTTGGCGCTGACATTGTTAGCGCTGGGCTCGGAGAAGCTCTCGGCGCAGTCGCCGCCTTGCAGCAGGAAACCTTCGCCCATAGCGACCCGGCCGAGCGCCTTCTTGAGATTGCGCGCCTCACCGGCAAAAACCAGCGGCGGGAAACCCGCAATCTGCCGTTCCACCGCTTCCAACGCCGCTTGGTCGGGGTATTCAGGGACCTGGAGAATCGGCTTCTTGCGCCAACTATCGCGCGTCCAACGCTCGGGCATGACGCCCCTCCACTACGCTTAAGCCCTGGTAGGGGCGAGATTTTCCAAATTTACGGGCTTATACACGACGGCGGGGGCCGCAAGCCAGGAATTCTGTCCGGCGGCACCGGATCGCTCAGCACCGGCCAATGCTCTCCCGCCCGCCGATTTTTGTCCGGGACCCCGCCTAATTGGTTGGTCCATCGATACTTAAGCCGTCCGTGCAGCCCGATCCGAAGGATCTCTGCGGTGCAAACCCGTCGGGACAGGCTGCGGGCGACGGCCGCCTATTTTCCTCGATCCGAGCGGGGGCGGATCAGGCTTACTCCGCCGCCTCGCGGCGGTGGGTCAGGGCCTTTGTCCGCAGGGTGACGAGTTCTTCCGCGGCGGTCGGATGCACCGCCATGACCGCATCGAAATCGACTTTGGTTGCATTCATTTTGACCGCGACGCCGACGAGCTGGATCATCTCGGCCGCGTCCGGTCCGACGATATGGCAACCGACCACCCGGTCGGTTTCGCCGTCGACGACGATCTTGAAAAACGCGCGCGTATCGCGACCCGCGAGCGACATCTTCATTGGGCGAAAGGTCGTCTTGTAGATGTCCACTTGCGCGAACCGGGCGCAAGCTTCCGTTTCGGTCATGCCGACCACGCCCACTTCGGGCTCAGAAAAGACGGCGGTCGGGACATTGGCGTGATCCACGGCGATCGGCTTGCCGCCGAATACGGTATCGGCGAAGGCGTGGCCCTCTCGAATCGCGACCGGGGTCAGATTGATCCGGTTGGTGACGTCGCCGATCGCATAGATATGCGGCACGCACGTCTGGGAGAATTGATCGACCGCGATGCCGCCGTTCCTGGCAAGCGCGACGCCGGCCGCCGCCAGCCCGAGCCCCGAGACATTCGGCCGCCGTCCGGTGGCGAACATCACGCGATCGACCGTGAAAGCTTTGCGGTCCGACAATTCGACGCAGTAACCTTGCTCGACTTTGGCGACAAGCTCCACCGTCTGCCTGGTGATGATCTTGATGCCGCGTCGTTCCATCTCCGAACGCAGGTGCTCGCGGACGTCGTCGTCGAACCCGCGCAGGATGTTGTCGCCGCGGTAAACCAGCGTCACCTCGGAGCCGAGCCCGTTGAAGATGCCGGCGAACTCAAGCGCGATGTAGCCGCCACCCTGGATGAGAATGCGCGGGGGCAGCTGCGGGAGATGAAACGCCTCGTTCGAGGAAATCACGTATTCGAGGCCGGCGATCTCCGCGCCGGCATACGGCGCACCGCCGGTGGCGATCAAAATGGTCTTGGCCCGCACTCGTTCGCCGGTCGCAACCAGACGCACCGTGTGGGCGTCCTCCAGCACCGCGCGGCTCGCGACGATCTTGACGCCCGCGCGCTCGAGCGCCGACGTATAGGCGAGTTCGAGCCGCGCAATCTCGCGATCCTTGTTGGCGATGAGCTTCGACCAGTCGAAGGTCGGCTCGCCCACGGTCCAGCCGTAACCGGCGGCGTCCTCGAAGTCGTCCGCAAAACGTGCGGCGTAGACCAGCAATTTCTTGGGAACGCAGCCGCGGATTACGCAGGTGCCGCCGACGCGAAACTCTTCGGCGACCATGACGCTCGCGCCATAGCCGGCCGCGATCCGCGCCGCGCGCACACCGCCCGATCCGGCCCCGATGACGAAGAGATCGACCTCTTTGTCGGCCATGCGGTGCTCAGCAGTCAGACGTGGAAATGACCATCGGCATGGGAATCATTGCAGCAACGTCGCGATCCCTCGCCGGAAAAGGACATCGCAGGCCCAATATGTTCCCTGCCGATGCGATTTACTAGATCTCGTGCCCGCGTCGCTTCATTTCGGCGCGGATCTTGCCGATCACCTCTTGCGACAGCCGATCGGCCCAACTCTGCGCGTTTCTCATGCTCTGGTCGAGGATCGAGGGCTCTTCCACCAGCAGCTTGCGGCCGAGCGGCGATTTATAGAAAGCGAGCGTGTCCTTGAGCTCCTGCTCGGTGAATCGGGTGGCGTAGAGCCTGGCAACCTCGTTCACCACCTCCGCGCTGCGTGGGGCGTATTCGGCGCGCAGTTTGAGGGCGACCTCGTTCAACTCCTTGAGCAGGGTCGGATTGGCCTGCACGAATACGCTTTTGGCCTGCTCGATGACGCCGGGAACGAGCGGATCCCACAGCGCCGTGGCGCCCTTGACGGTGATCACCTCCTTGGCGGTCGCAATCGCGGTCGGCGAGGGTTGTTGCGCGTCGGCGCCGCCGACGCGCACGGCGAAGGCCAGCGCGAGCGCAAGCGTGATGGCGCAAGACGTCTGCGCGATTGGGTTGGCAAACATGGACACCTCCTTTGGCGGTGATTCAGTTCAACGCCGCTCGACGACGCGCACCCCCTCCGCGCCGGCGATCACGACCGCGTGGGCGAGCCCGACGAACAGGCCATGCTCGACCACGCCAGCGACAGCATCGAGCCGATCCGCGAGCGACCTTGGATCGGCGATCCGCTCAAGCGCGGCATCGAGAATCCAGTGCCCTCCGTCCGTGACGAAAGCGTGACCATCCTTGGCCGGTCGTAGCACCATCGGACCGGCACAGCCGACGGCGGCGGCCGCGGCCCCGAGCGCACGTCGCGTGGCGCCCAGTCCGAACGGCACCACCTCGACCGGCAGCGGGAAACGACCAAGCGTAGCTACCCATTTCGTTTCGTCGACGATGACGATCATGCCCGCGGAGGCCGAGGCGACGATCTTTTCCCGCAGCAGCGCACCCCCACCACCCTTGATCAAGCTCAGATCAGGAGCGACCTCGTCGGCACCGTCGACGGTGAGATCAAGCTCCGGAGTCTCGTCCAAAGTGGTGAGCGGCACGCCCAGCCGCTCGGCGTCGCGACGGGTCGTTTCCGACGTCGGCACGCCGATCACGTCGAGCCCGGCGCGCACGCGCTCGGCCAGAAGCTCGACGAAATGCTTCGCGGTCGAACCGCTGCCAAGACCGAGCCGCATGCCGGGACGCACGAACTCGAGCGCGCGGGCGGCGGCTGCACGTTTTTGACCTTCGACATCCATTACAATCGGGACGGTCCGCTCGCAGATGGGAGCAAGTGTTGGGTCTATCTAGTGTGGTGGATTTGAAGATCCACTATGATAGCCGCGACCTCGCTGATGAAAACGTCAAATCCCAAGACCGCACCAGAATCGTAACCTTGCTAGTGCCCCTTTGATTCGAAGTTCGCGCGTATCGGGGGATGCCGCGAGGGTTTGGGAACTTCGCAATCGACACTAGCGCCGTTCCCCCGGGGAGCATAGTCCATTTGCCGTGGGCGGGCACGGGAGGTGCCCTTGCCATCCCGCCGCTCAGCCGGTAGCGACTCCCGAATGATTGCCACTCCCACGGTCGTTTTCGACCTCGACGGCACGCTGGTCGATAGCGCGCCCGATCTTATTGCCACCCTCAACATCATTTTCGCGCGCACCGGGCTGCCGCCGGTGGCCTATGATGCTGCACGCAATATGGTCGGCGGCGGCGCCCGGGCGCTGATTGTGCGGGGGCTGGAGGCGGAAGGCCGCGCACTCGACACGGTCGAGGTCGACCGGCTCGTGAGTGACTTCATCGATCATTACGCCGCCCACATTGCCGATCAGTCGCGCCCCTTCCCGGGCCTCGAGCCGGCCCTTGACGCTCTCGCGGTGCGCGGCTGTCGGTTGGCGGTCTGCACCAACAAGCTGGAATGGTTGGCGGTGCGTCTCCTTGACACGCTCACGCTCTCGGACCGCTTCGTGACGATCTGCGGAGGTGACACGTTTGGGTTGCAAAAGCCGCACCCGGAATTGCTACGGCGCACAATCGCCCGCGCCGGCGGTGAGGCCGGCGCAACGGTGATGGTGGGGGATTCTCTCAGCGATATCGCCATCGCCCGTGCGGCCGGAGTTCCGATCGTGGCCGTGGACTACGGCTATACGCAGACTCCAGTCACCGAATTGGGGGCGGATCGCGTCATCAGCGCCCTTTCCGCGCTCCCGGACGCCGTTTTCGACCTGCTGGAAGCCGGCCGTCCGGCGCGCACGGCGCGGCAATAAATCGGATTTCACCTTATCGCCGCCACACTTAGGGGCTTTTTTGGGCGGGTAACCATACAAGGCGGGAACGCAGACCTCTGGTTGCGCGAGGTAGGCCGCGCTTCTATGGTTGTGCTGTGGGGATAGGGCGGCCGTTTGCCGCCCCAGTTGGTGGGATCTGATCATGAGCCGAGTCATTGCCGTCATGGCATGTGGCTTAAGTGTCGCCGCATGTTCCGCATCGATGCCGAGTCTGGACTTCCTGAAGTCGACTCCGCAGACCGAGGCACTGGCGATCGAGTCCGAGCCGCCAGGCGCGGAGGCAAAAGCCTCAACGGGAGAGAGCTGTCGTACGCCCTGTCAGCTCACCGTCCAGCCGGGCGGGGAGTTGTCGGTGACGCTGGCGCTCAACGGGTACCAGCCGCAGACCGTGTCGGTGCGGGAGGCCGAGGGCGCGACATCAAAGCTCGCTCCGAACCCGGTCTTTGTGCAATTGCAGCCGGCCGCCGCCCCGTCGGCGCGCAAGCCCGCTGCAAAGAAAAAGAAGCCGGTGACGGCAGCCGTGCGGCCACCTCCGTCGGCGACAGCGTCCGCGGCAACCCCGCCGACACCCGCACCGGCGATCGCGCCGGCGGCGGCCCCGTCGGCAGAGCCGGCCGCCTCCGCGACCAATTATCCCTGGCCGTCGCGATAGTTTCGGCCGGATAGCAGGCGACAACCGCCGTCGCCCGGCGCATAGTCGGGCGCTGGACGCGCTGGTCGACCTCGGTCAGAATTCCCATATAAGGTGGCGGCAAAAGCCACTGTTTGTCGTCCTCGGCGCGCGCCGCGTATGACGCCCGGCCGCTTGGCGTCGAGGCATGAGTGCTGGATTAATGTGATGACGTATGCCGGGCAAAATTCCGCATTCGATCGTCTCGGGCAGGGGGCGGTCCCTGCTCTCGTCGATCCGTTCGGACGCGCGATCACCTACCTGCGCGTCTCGGTGACCGATCGCTGCGATTTCCGCTGCGTTTATTGCATGTCGGAGAACATGGCGTTCCTGCCCAAGGCCGACCTGCTTTCGCTCGAAGAACTGGACCGCCTGTGCAGCGCTTTTATCGGCCGCGGCGTGCGCAAGCTCAGACTCACCGGCGGTGAGCCCTTGGTCCGGCGGGGGATCATGACGCTTTTCGCTTCGCTTTCTCGCCATCTCGCGGCCGGCTCCCTCGACGAGCTCACCCTGACCACCAACGGCTCGCAGCTGCCGAAGTATGCCGCCGAGCTCGCCGGCCATGGCGTGCGGCGCATCAATGTCTCGCTCGACACGCTCGATCCCGACAAGTTCCGCGCCATCACGCGCTGGGGCGAGCTCGACAAGGTGCTGGCCGGAATCGACGCCGCCCAGGCGGCCGGGCTCAAGGTCAAGATCAACGCCGTTGCGCTCAAGGGCGTGAACGAGGACGAGTTCCCTGCCCTGCTGGAATGGGCGCACGGGCGCGGCATGGAGCTGACCCTGATCGAAGTGATGCCGCTCGGCGATGTGGGCGAAGGGCGTCTCGATCAATACATCCCGTTGTCGATCGTGCGCGCGCGCCTGGGCGAACGTTTCACGCTCACGGACATCGACTACCGCACCGGAGGTCCGGCGCGTTACGTCAATGTCGCGGAGACCGGCGGCCGGCTCGGCTTCATCACGCCGCTGACCCACAATTTCTGCGAATCGTGCAACCGGGTGCGGGTCACCTGCACGGGTACGCTCTATATGTGCCTCGGCCAGGAAGACGCCGCTGACCTGCGCACCCCGTTGCGGGCTTCGGAGGGAAACGGCCTGCTCGAAGCCGCGATCGAAGAAGCAATCGCGCGCAAGCCCAAGGGCCACGATTTCGTCATCGACCGGCGCCACCAGCGCCCGGCGCTGTCCCGCCATATGAGCGTCACCGGGGGTTAGGCCGCCCGCCATCCCTGGATATTATCCGCCATCCCCTCCGTCGTCCGTTTTACCAATTGACCTCCGCACGGGGGTCTAGGAAGGTTCGTGCGGCCCGGCAGCAACACCGCTGGGCCCAAAGCTCGGGGCACAACCGAGCGGCGTTCAGGACCACTGCGCGGGGGACGGCCGTGAAGGGTTTGCTCAAACTGAGCCGCGCCATCGACGCGGTCAATTTCCGGATCGGCAAGGTGTTGTCCTGGCTGATCCTGATCGTGGTGATCATTTCCGCCGTCAACGCCACGGTGCGCAAAGTCTTCGACCTGTCGTCGAATGCCTGGCTGGAACTGCAGTGGGTTCTGTTCGGCGCGATATTCCTGCTGTGCTCGCCTTGGACCCTTCTCTCCAACGAGCACATCCGCATCGACATCGTGAACAACATGTTGCCGAAGCGATGGCGCGACGGCATCGACATCTTCGGCCATCTTTTCTTTCTGCTCCCGCTGACGATCGTCATGATCATCACGTCGGTTCCGTTCTTCCTGCGATCATTTGAGCTCAATGAGCAATCGATGAATGCCGGGGGGCTGCCGCAATGGCCGGCGAAATCCCTCATCCTCATCGGCTTCGTGCTGCTGTTCTTTCAGGGCATTTCCGAGCTCATCAAGCGCATCGCCGTGATGCGGGGTCTCATTCCCGATCCCTATTCCAGCGGCGGAACGCACTCCGCGGCGGAGGCGGAGGCGGAACGCATTCTTGCCGTGGCCAAACCCGATGGCCAGTAGCGAGCAGGACTAGGCGCCGGAGCGACGACCATGGTGGCGATGCTCATCCATTACATGGCGCCGATCATGTTCGCGTCGCTGGTGATATTCCTTTTGCTCGGATATCCGGTTGCGTTCTCGCTTGCCGCCAACGGGCTCATCTTCGGCCTGCTCGGCATCGAGCTCGGGTTGTTCCGGCCCGATTTCCTGCAAGCGCTGCCCGAGCGCATCTACGGAATCATGAACAACGACGTTCTGCTCGCGATCCCGTTCTTCACGTTCATGGGGCTCATTCTTGAGCGCTCGGGCATGGCGGAGGACTTGCTCGATACCATCGGACAGTTGTTCGGAACGATCCGGGGCGGGCTCGCCTATGCGGTGATTTTCGTCGGTGCACTCCTGGCGGCAACCACCGGCGTGGTCGCCGCGTCGGTGATCTCGATGGGGCTGATCTCGCTGCCGATCATGCTGCGCTACGGCTACGATCGGCGTCTGGCGTCGGGTGTGATCGCCGCCTCCGGCACGCTGGCGCAGATCATTCCGCCGTCGCTGGTGCTCATCGTCATGGCGGACCAGCTCGGACGCTCGGTCGGCGACATGTACGAGGGCGCGTTTCTCCCGGGCCTCATGCTGGCGGGCCTCTATGCCGGCTATGTGGTGCTGGTGACGCTGCTGTTCCCCAAACTCGCGCCCGGCCTCCCGGTAGAGGCGATCGAGTACCGCGAGGACGACGGCGGCCGCGGGCTCGTTTCGCTGGCCGCCCTGTTCGTCGTCAGCAGTGCCGTCGCGGTGTTCGCGATGCGAACCTCGACGACCCACGGGGCCGATTATGTCGTGATCCTGATGTTCGTCGGTATCGTCTTCGCCTTCTGCGTCGCCGTGGTGAACTGGCTCTGCAACCGGTTGTTCGGAATTCGGTTCCTGTCACGCCTTGCGCAGCAAGTGACCTTCGTGATGGTACCCCCGCTGTTCCTGATCTTCCTCGTGCTCGGAACCATCTTCATCGGGCTGGCCACTCCGACCGAAGGCGGGGCCATGGGCGCCACGGGCGCGTTGATCCTGGCGCTGATCAAGCGGCGGCTGACATGGGATCTGACGCGCCAGGCGGCAGAGATCACCGCCAAGCTCTCGGCCTTCGTGGTCTTCATCCTAATCGGCGCGCGCGTCTTTTCGCTGACCTTTTACGGCGTGGATGGGCACAGATGGGTCGAGGAGCTGCTGGTTTCGCTGCCCGGCGGGGTGGTCGGCTTTCTCATCTTCGTCAATGTCTTCGTTTTCTTTCTCGCCTTCTTTCTCGACTTCTTCGAGATCGCCTTCATCGTAATTCCCCTGCTCGGGCCGGCGGCGGAGCGGCTCGGCATCGACCTCATCTGGTTCGGCGTGATCCTCGGGGTCAACATGCAGACGTCGTTCATGCACCCGCCGTTCGGATTTGCGCTGTTCTATCTGCGCTCGGTCGCGCCGCGAGAACCGTATACCGACCGCGTGTCCGGCACGCGCATGGCGCCGGTGACGACGGGACAGATCTATTGGGGCGCAGTGCCGTTCGTGGTGATTCAATGCATCGCGGTGGCGCTGGTCATCGCCTTTCCGGCGCTGGTCATGCACTACAAGGGGACGGCACCGAAGGTCGATCCTTCGAAGATCGAGTTCGAGATCCCGCAGCCCGACATGCCGCCGCCGCTCGATCTCGGCGAGTCGCCGAAACGGCAGTGAGCGAAGTCCTCGGTAGGACCGCCCGGGCCGGCGAAACGCCAATGCCCTAAGTGCGAGTGCGATTGCGCACGAGGTAGCTGTCGTAGGTCAATTCGGCTACCTGCCACCACAGATATTCGTCGTTGCGAAAGGCCAGCATGGCGTCCAAGACCTTCTTGAAATCCGCATTGGTTTTTCCAACCTCGGCATAGAGCTCAAACGCGGCGCGCAGCGAGGCATCCATCACGGGCTGCGAAAACGGTCGCAGTTGTGCGCCCGCTGCCACCAATCGCTTGAGCGCCGCCGGATTCTGCGCGTCGTACCTTGCCTGCATCCACTCGTTCGCCATCGATGACGCAGTCCGCACCAGCGACTTGTAAGCCGGAGGCAGCGTGTTCCACTTATCGATATTGATGAAGTTGTGGATCATCGGCCCGCCTTCCCACCAGCCGGGGTAGTAATAGAACTGGGCCACCTTCTGAAAGCCGAGCTTCTCGTCGTCATAGGGGCCGACCCACTCGCAGGCATCGAGCGTGCCCTTCTCCAGCGCCGGATAGATGTCGCCGCCGGCGATCTGCTGCGGCACGACGCCGAGCTTGGACAGGACGCGGCCGGCAAATCCGCCGATCCGCATCTTGAGCCCGTTGAGGTCGGAGACTTCCTTGATCTCCTTGCGGAACCAGCCGCCCATCTGGGCGCCGGTATTGCCGGCCGGAATACCGTAGATGTTGAACTTCTTGTAGAAGTCGTTCATCAGGTCCATGCCGCCGCCGAAATACATCCAGGCGGTCTGCATGCGGCTGTTGAGCCCGAACGGCACCGCGGTGCCGAGGGCGAAAGTCGGATCCTTGCCAAAATAATAATACGACGAGGTGTGGCACATCTCGACCGTACCGTTCTGCACTGCGTCGGCGGCCTGCAGGCCCGGCACGATCTCGCCCGCGGCGAAGACCTGGATCTGGAACCGGTTGTCGCTCGCTTCGGCCACCGCCTTGGCGAAGGCTTCCGCCGCGCCGTAGATGGTGTCGAGCGATTTCGGGAAGCTCGATGTCAGCCGCCACTTGAGCTCGGGCATGGTTTGCGCGACGGCGGGCCTGGCGACGGCGGTCGCCACGGCAGCGAGGCCGGCGGCCTGCAGGAATTGACGACGTTTCATGGAGCACCTCTTGAACGTGTTGTCGTCGTGACTCAGGAGCCCGTTCGCCACCGCTCCGATGCAAGTCAGGCCCGCCCAACCCTGGGCGGGCCTGGATCCGAAGATGCCGGCGGCCGCTTGGCGTGCAGATCTACTGGAGCCTCACGTACGCGTGCGCGTGCGGATCATGAATCCGTCGTAGGTGTATTCCGCAACCTGCCACCACAGATACTGGTCGTTGCGGAAAGCCTGCATCGAGTCCAGGACCTTCTTGTAGTCCGGATTGGTGGCCGAGATCTCGACATTGACCTCGTTTGACGCCTTCAGGCACGCGTCCATCACCGGCTGCGGGAACGCGCGCAGCTGGGTGCCGGCGCCGATCAGGCGCTTGAGGGCGGCCGGATTGCGGGCGTCGTAACGCGCGGTCTCCTCGACATTGGCCAGCCCGGCCGCCGCCGTGACGATCGCCTGATAATTCTTCGGCAACTCGTTCCACTTCGCCTGATTGATCAGGAAGTGTTGCGCGGTGCCGCCCTCCCACCAGCCCGGATAATAATAGTAAGGGGCAACCTTATTGAAGCCGAGCTTGTCGTCGTCGTAAGGCCCGACCCACTCGGCGGCGTCGATCGTCCCCTTCTCCAGCGCGGGGTAGATATCGCCGCCGGCGATCTGCTGCGGCACGACGCCGAGCTTTTGCAACGTCCGGCCGGCCAGCCCGCCGATGCGAAACTTCAGACCCTTGAGGTCGTCGACGGTCTTGATCTCCTTGCGGAACCAGCCGCCCATCTGCGCGCCGGTGTTGCCGCCGACGAGCGCGTAGAGATTATATTTCTTGCCGAATTCGTTCATCAGCTTCATGCCGTCGCCATCATAGAACCAGGCATTCTGCTGGCGGGTATTGAGGCCGAACGGAACGGCGCAGAACAGCGCCCAGGTCGGATCCTTCCCGATGAAATAGTACACCGCGGTGTGGCCGATCTCGACCGTCCCGTTCTGCACAGCGTCGAGCACCTGCAGTCCCGGCACGATCTCGCCGGCAGCAAAGGCCTGCACCTGAAACTTGTTGTCGGTGGCTTCGGAAACGTATTTGGAAAAGGTTTCGCAAGCACCGAACAGCGTGTCGAGCGATTTGGGCCAGCTTGCCGTCAATCGCCACCTGATCTCCGGCATCGATTGCGCAATCGCAGGCGCCGCCACCGCAGACCCTGCCATCCCGGCCCCGGCAACCTTGAGAAATTCGCGGCGTTTCATGGGTGTCTTCCTCCTGATCACTGGCGCCGGGACATGCAATGCGGCGCCGTGGGTGACGTTGGGACTAACTTCGTCGCCTCGCGGCTAGATTGTCCTCCCGACGCAGCGCGCGCAAGGGGGCGGGCTTGCGACATGACGGTCATTTACGGTGCGACATCGACGTAAAGCTCCATCTTCGGATGGATGCCGCAGAAGACGAGGAACGAGCCGGTCGCGGGGAAAGCAATCTCGACCGTTTCGCCGGGCTCCTGGGCGCCGGAATCGAAATCGAGCGCGGGATCGAATATCCGCACATTGTGGGTGCGGGTGTCGTTGTTGACGATCCACAATCGCCCGCCGCGGGAAATCGCGACATGGCCGGGATGGAACGTCTTGTCGTCCTGGGACACGGTGCTGACCTGTTCGGCCGGCACCGCCGGGCCACTCGCGACCGGCACGATCCGGTCGGGCAAAGCGGGCGCTTCCGCGCTGGTCAGGGTGCCGAGGAAAGCGATGAGGTCGGCGCGCTCGGCGGCCGACAGCGTGATCCCGCGCATCAGATCCTTGGATAAGGTCGGCCGGTCGACGATGCCGCTCACGTAGTGCCGGATCACGTCCTCGAGGGTGGCGAGCGAGCCGTCATGCATGTAGGGAGCGGAACGGCCGATCTCGCGCAGGCCCGGCGTCTTGAATGCGTGCTCCGCCACTTCGAGCCGTAGTACCGCGCCGCGGCCGCGATCGTCGCCCGGCAACCCGATATCGTGGAACGCATAGTCGGTGAAGGCAAAGCCGCTGTGGCAGTTCACGCAGCGCGCCTTGCCGGTAAAGAGTTTGAATCCGGCAATTTCGTTCCCGGTCAATGCCCGCTCGTCGCCGGCGATCCAGCGGTCGAAACGCGTGTCGGGCGACACGAAGGTCCGCTCATAGGTCGCGATCGCCTTGGCGAGATTGGATGCATCGACCCGCGGCGCCTCGGGAAAGGCATCCGCGAACGCCCGCACGGTGACGGGGTCGGCGGCAAGTCGCGCGACCAGCGCGGCCATTGGCTGCGCCATTTCGTCGGGCGATTCGATCGGCCCGGCGACCTGCTCCTCGAGGCTGCGGGCGCGCCCATCCCAAAACACCGGAGAAGACCAGGCGAGATTCCACAAGGTCGGGGTGTGACGCTTGAGCGGACGGCCGGGGACGCCGCGGCCTGCGACCTTGCCGTCCGCAAGGCCCTTGCCGCGCTCATGGCAACTTGCACAGGCCAAGCTGCCGTCAACGGACAGCCGTTTGTTGTGAAACAGCGCTTCGCCGAGCGCGCGCTTTCGCTCCGAGAATGAGTTGTCGACGGGAAACGGCACCTGCGCGGGCCGGCGGAACGAGGCCTTGAGCGCCGTGAGATCGTCTGGAGGGGGAACGGCCGGCGCCGCGTGCAGCATCGGCGGCGGTATGAAGAGGGCCGCGCCTGCACCGATCGCACCGCCAGCGAAAAACGCCGCGGCGAGCAGCCGCATTGTCAGCCGCGCCGGCATGGCCGTCACATCAACTTGCCGGCGGCGAGTTCGATGCGCGATACGTCGGCGAGCACGCCGCCATAATCCTTGACCGGCGTCCGCGGCGGCATGGCGGACGGGAAGGCCTTCTTCAGCTCCACCAGTCCCGCGCGCACCTGATCGAGGGCCGCAGGATCCTTCTTCTGCAAATCAGGTGCGACACTCTCGATCATGCGGTCCGCCTGCAGGATGAAGCCGCGCGCGTCCTGGTATTCGACCGGCTTGGCGATTCTGCCGCCCACCACGGCCTGCTGGTATTCTCCGGTCGCGGCCTTGAGCGCCTCTACCGCCGCCTCGACCACAAAGCCAGGCCAATTGGCCTGCTTTGCTTTCATGGCGGCATCGGCGCTCGCGAGCGCATCACTCACGGCTTTGAGCGCCTTGGCGTAATCGGCGCCCCCCTTCTTGGCCTTGACGACGTCCGAGAGCGCCTTGAGCGCAACATCGAACGGCGGGACCCGGTATTCGCCGAGTTGATCCTTGATATCGCCGTAAATTTCCTCGGTCGGATGCAGGAAGTGCGGCAGCGCGGCGTTCCATTGCTGCTGCCTGACCAGTTCATCTCCGATCAGGAGGTGACCGCGCAGAAGCGTGATCCTGACGGCGAAAGCCAGTTCGGGAGGCAGATTGGCGAGACCTTGCGATTCACCCCCCTCGCCCGCGTCCTGGCCGTGGCCGGCATGTTCCGCAATGACCACCCCGCGCGATGCTGTCGGCGGGGTGCTGAGGTCGGGCGGTAAGGTGGGCAGCCCATTTGCGCCGGACGTGGCCTCGGCAACGAGCGGAGGAACCGCGCTCGTCGCACCGGTCCCCACAAGCATGAAGGCTCCGACACCAAGCCAAATCTTGGTTTTTGCTCTCATCGCAAATCCCGACGACGAAGGGTGCGGTCGCCCCGCTCGATCGCCGTATGTCCGCGCACGCGCGGCAAACCGTGGGACAGGCACATCGCGCGCGGATACATACGGTCGTGGCCTGAATCCGTCCAGTCACGTCTTAGTTTCTCATCATTCTAGAAAGCCACCAAGGCTCGCCGCGGCCAGGGTTTGCAGGCGGGGCTTGCAGGCGGGGCTTCCGGGCGGGGCTTGCCGCGAGACCGCCATTGCGTGTTCGATCCTCAATCGGGATCATGGCGGGGAAGCCGAGGAGACCCGATGCGGATCGCGATTGCCAATGTCCTCTCGGCCGAGGAGACCGAGGCCGTGCGTGCCGCCCTCGAGCGCGCTCGGTTCGTTGACGGGAAGGCAACCGCGGGCTTTGCGGCGCGCACCGTGAAGAATAATCGGCAGGCGCTCGGGTCCGACCGCTCGCTCGAAACCGTGCGCAAGCTTGTGGCCGAACGCATTCTCGGCAACGAGCTGTTCCGCTTGGCGGCAAGACCGAAGGCGCTCTCGACCCTGCTGTTTTCCCGCTATGAGGCCGGCATGCATTACGGCAGCCACGTCGACGACGCGTTGATGGAGGGGATGCGCGTCGACGTCGCGTTCACGCTGTTCCTGTCCGATCCGACGAGCTACGACGGCGGCGAACTGATCATCGAAAGCGCATCGGGCGAGGAGCCCTTCAAGCTTGAGGCCGGCGCCCTCGTCGCCTATCCGGCCATCTCGCTCCACCGCGTCGCTGATGTCACGCGCGGCGCAAGGCTCGCCGCGGTCGGATGGGCGCGAAGCTTCGTGCGCGATTCCGCGCGCCGCGAGGTCCTGTTCGATCTCGACACGGCGCGCCGGCGGCTGTTCGCGCGCGAAGGGAAATCGGCCGAGTTCGATCTCATGTCGAAATCGTTCGCCAACCTGCTGCGAATGTGGGCCGAGGATTGAAGATCGCCGCCGGGGGCAAAGGCGCATCGACTGACGCCGAACGGAGCGGCCCCCTCGCGCTTTGCCCCGCCCCTGCCCGGCTTTGCCCGAGTCAAGCCTCGATCACGATCTTCGGCGCGGCGCGACCGGCTCCGCCCTTGAGCTGATCGCGCACCTTGGCGGCGATGTCGCGATAGATTTTTGCATGCGGACCGTCGGGCTCGGTCGCGACCACCGGAAGCCCGGCATCGGATTTTTCGCGGATCGTCATGTGCAGCGGCACCTCGCCGAGGAAGGGTACGCCCAACCTCTCGGCTTCGTGGCGCGCACCGCCGTGGCTGAAAATGTCGGAGCGCGTGCCGCATTGCGGGCAGAGAAAATAGCTCATGTTCTCGACCACGCCGAGCACCGGCACGTTGACGCGCTTGAACATGGAAATGCCGCGGCGGGCGTCGATCAGCGCGAGGTCCTGGGGCGTGGAAACGATAACCGCGCCCTTGAGCGGAACCTGCTGGGCCATGGTGAGCTGGGCATCGCCGGTGCCGGGCGGCATGTCCACCACCATGACATCGAGCGTGCCCCACTCGACCTCGCGCAGCATCTGGGTGAGGGCCGAGATCACCATCGGCCCGCGCCAGATCATCGGCGTCTCCTCGTCGATGAGGAAGCCGATCGACATGACGGTGAGCCCATAGCGGGTGATCGGCTTCAGGCGGGTGCCGCCGAGCGTCTGCGGCCGTTCCTTGATGGCAAGCAGCTTCGGCAGCGACGGACCATAGATATCGGCGTCCAGGATACCGACCCGCAGTCCAAGCGCCGCAAGTCCAAGCGCAAGGTTCACGGCGGTGGTCGATTTGCCGACCCCACCCTTGCCGGAGGCAACCGCGATGATGGCCTCGACCCCCGGCACGCCTTGCATGGATTCGCCGCGCGGAGCCGCACGCGCGCCCGCGGGTGCCCCGCCCTGCGGGCGCGCGGACGGCGCGCCGGCCTTGCGCTCCGCGGTCAGCGCGACGAGCGCGGATTGCACGCCCGGCAGCGCGCGCACCGCGTCCTCGGCGCGCTTGCGCACGGCCTCCCAAGCCTTCACCTCCGCGGCATCGACCGAGATGGAGAAGAACACTTTGCCATCGCTCGCCACCACCTCCGAAAGCGCGCCGGTCTTCGGCAGCGGGATGCCTTCGGGGCTTTTGACACCCTCGAGGCTTGCGAGCACCTGCTCTTTGGTCAACGCCATGACATGTTCTCCGCCGGCCCCCCGGCTTTTCGAGCGACACCATAAGGGCCGCGCGGGCTCGGTCAACGCGATCACCGTTGACCTCGGACCCGGGCCGTCGCAATCACTTGCCATATAGGTATCGGCGCAGCCGCGTGGCAGTGCGCCCGGAGGAGGACAGGATGGCGAAAGTTGCTTTTCTCGGTCTCGGCGTCATGGGCTATCCCATGGCGGGCCACCTCAAGAACAAAGGCGGTCATGACCTGACGGTTTACAACCGTACCGCGGCCAAGGCGGAAGAGTGGGTCGCACGGCATGGCGGACGCAGCGCGTCTACGCCCAAAGCAGCGGCCGCGGGCCAGGACTTCGTCATGTGCTGCGTCGGCAATGATACCGATCTGCGCGAGGTCACGCTCGGGACCAACGGCGCGTTCCACGGCATGAACAAGGGCGCGGTGTTCGTCGACCATACCACGGCTTCGGCCGAGATCGCGCGCGAGCTCCATGCCGAGGCGAAGAAGCGCGGCTTCGACTTCGTCGACGCTCCCGTCTCCGGCGGCCAGGCCGGGGCCGAGAACGGCGTGCTCACCGTGATGTGCGGCGGCGATGCCGACCCCTATGGCCGCGCCGAGAAGGTGATCGCGGCGTATGCCCGCATGTGCAAGCTGCTCGGCCCGGCCGGCGCTGGGCAACTGACCAAGATGGTCAACCAGATCTGCATCGCCGGTCTGGTGCAGGGCCTGGCCGAGGGCATTCACTTCGCCAAGAAGGCGGGGCTCGACGTCGAGGCGGTGATCGCGACCATCTCCAAGGGCGCGGCGCAATCCTGGCAAATGGAAAATCGCTACAAGACCATGGCGGCCGGCAAGTTCGACTTCGGCTTTGCCGTCGACTGGATGCGCAAGGATCTTTCCATCTGCCTGGGGGAAGCGCGCAAGAACGGCGCGAGCCTGCCGGTAAGCGCGTTGGTCGACCAGTTCTACGCCGAAGTGCAGACGATGGGCGGCCGCCGCTGGGATACATCGAGTCTCATCGCGCGGCTGGAGCGGTGAACGCAAGCGTCCGGCGGTCAGAACTCCATGACCGCGCCATCCTCCGCGACAAGCGCGCCGGCGGCGCGGACCTCGTCGAGATGGCAGAGCATGGTCGGATTCATATGGGTCAGCATGGTCCGCCGCGCGCGCAGATCGGGCAGCCGCGGCTTGAGAACTTCCCAGCTGAGGTGGCCCGGCATATGGCCCGAATAGCCATAGCACTCGACGATGAAGAGATCGGCGTTGTCGGCGACAGCGACCAGTGCCTCGACCCATTCGGTGTCGCCGGAATAGGCAAACAGCGCCTTGCCGTCGGAGAGGCGCAACGCCGTTGACGGCGCGCCCGAGTAGTGCACCACCTCCGTGGTCGTTACCGAATGTCCCAGCACGTCAGTCTCCCGACCCACCTCGATCTCCATCACTTTCCACGAAAACCGCCATTTGTTCGTGGAGGAGCGGGGAAAGAAGACGTCTAGGGCCGCATCGAGCCGTGCCCGCGTGCCTGGTGGTCCCGCGATCAACAGCGGCCGTTCGCGCTGGGCGAGGAACTGGGCATCGAGCAGAAGAAACGGAAGCGCGCCGAAATGGTCGCCATGCAGATGCGAAAGCACGATGCCGTCGACACGATTGGGATCGAGGCGATGCGCTTTGAGCGCGACCAGCGACGAGGCTCCGCAATCAACCAGCAGCGTGCCCTTCGCCGATTCGAGGAAGAAACACGTGTTGAACCGGCCGCCGGAGCCGAAGGCATCGCCCGATCCTACGATGGTCAGACGCATGCTCAGGCCGACGCGCTCGGCCGAGCGGAAACGTCGGCGTGCCAGCGCTTGAGGTTGGTGAGTTCGTCCGGCACCGCGAGCTTGGCCGGCTTCATGAAATCCATGGCGACGAGACCGGTAATATCGGCGACCGAGAATGTATCGCCGGCAACGAAGGGACGATGCTTCAACTCGGCATCGAGCAGGGTGATGAACTCTCGAATGCGCGGCTTGTTGGCCTCGGCCCAGGCCGGCACCTGCGGCACTTCCATCTCCTTCATCGCCGGATGCGAGTTGCGAAAAACGTGCGACACCGGAAACAGGAAATGCAGCTCAAGACGCCGGTTCCACATCTCGATCTGCGCAATCTGCAAGGCGCCGCGTCCAAACAGCGGCGGATCGGGATGCAGCGCTTCGAAGTAGCGGCAGATCGCGATCGATTCCGTGATCACCATGCCGTCGTCGAGCACCAGCGCCGGGACTCGCATGAGCGGGTTGACCGCGGCATAAGCCGGGGATCTATGCTGCATGGCACCAAGGTCCACCTGCTCCATGGGGAGTTGAATGTTCTTCTCGGCCAGGAAAATCCGCGTGCGCCGCGGATTGGGCGCCCGACCGCCGTCGTAGAGCTTCATGTGGACCGCCTTGCTTCGCGCCCGCAATATTCCATCATATGGACGTGCGGTTGTAAATTACCTCTTATACACCCCCAACACGGCCCTGACGGCCGTGGTCAAGGTGAGCGGCCTGCCCAGCCTTCCTGGACCGCCCGTCCGGCCGAGCGCGGCGGCCAGCGCGATGCCGGGCGCAAGGCGGCGCGCCACGGGCGATTGCCTTCCGCGCTGGCGTCCTTATCTTGCCGCAGCATATTTTCATGACGAATCATGAGCGGCATTGAGAGCCCTTGCAACAAAGTGTGCACGCTTGATCCGATCTCGGCGCTTTGCATCGGGTGCGGGCGCACTCTTGCCGAAATCGAGGCCTGGAGTCGATTGAGCAGCGCCGATCGGGTGCGCATCATGGCGGAGCTGCCGCGACGCCTTGCGGTGCTTGGCCGGCACTGCGCCGACTCGGCGTGAGGACACCGTTCGTGCGCCGCCTCCTTTGGATCCTGCTCGCCGCGCTGACGATTGCCGTGCTCATCCTCGTTCTGCGGCAGAATGAGGTCGCCCTCGACGAACTCGCGCATTTCGAAAACGCCTCGCTCGAAACCAAGATTACGGCGGTGGTTCTAATCGGGCTCGTCGCGCTCGCGCTGTTTCGCCAGCGTTTCTCCCATGCCCTCGAATCGGTGCTCATCTGGACGGCCATCGCGCTGCTCCTGGTGCTTGGCTACACCTACCGCTTCGAGCTGCGCGACGTCGCCGACCGGGTGATGGCCGAACTCATGCCCGGCCGCACCGCGACCAGGGGTCGCACGGTCGAAATCGCGCGCGGCGGTGGCGGTGGCTTCGCGGTCACCACCCACGTCAATGGCGCGCGCGTCGCGATGGTGCTCGATACCGGCGCGAGCTCGGTGGTCCTCACCCAGGAAGCCGCAAAGGCGGCGGGCCTCCCGCTCGAAGTGCTCAACTATTCGGTCCAAGTCGACACCGCCAATGGCCGCGGACGCGCCGCGCCGGTGACGCTCGACCGCCTCTCGATCGGCAACATCACCGAGCGCTCCGTTCCTGCATTGATCGCGCAGCCGGGACAGTTGCGCACGAACCTGCTCGGCATGAGCTTCCTCAACCGGCTGGAGAGCTGGGAGGTGCGCGGCGACAAGCTCCTGATGCGCGGCTATCCGTGACGGTCATCCGACCAGGCTCGCGGCAAAGCGTACGCAGACGATCAGCAGAAAGCAGCCGAAAGCCACCTCGAGCCGGCGCTTCGACAGCGCATGGGCCAGGCGGGCGCCGTAGGACGCGGTGAAGCTCGACACCGGTGCCATCAGGGCAAACCCGATCAGCGAGACGAATCCCAGCGACAGCGGCGGCATCAGCGACTGCTGCGGCAGGCCGGCAAGGATATAGCCGACGGTCCCGGCGATCGTGATCGGCACGCCAAGGCCGGCCGAGGTCGCGACCGCGCTGTGCATCGACTTGCCGTGAAGCGTCAGGATCATGTTGGAGATCGAGCCGCCGCTGATGCCCATCAACGAGGCCGCAAGCCCGACGAAAAAGCCATAGACGGTCATGCCGCCGCGCCCGGGCAGGTCGTCGGCGAGGCGCCAGTCGTCACGCCCCATCAGCAGCTTGAAGGAGATCACGCTCCCGACCAGGACGAACGCGAGCTTGAGCACTGCGGCTGGTGCGAACGCCGCGATCGCCGAACCGACCGCAACGCCGATCACCGCGGGCGGCGCCCATGCGCGTACCACATCCATCATCACCGCGCCTTTGTCGCGGTGCGTGAGGAACGAGAGCACATTCGTCGGCACGATGATCGCAATCGATGTGCCGACACAAAGCTGGAAGCGCACCTCATCCGGCACGTCGAGCGCGCGGAAGACTTCGTACAAGACCGGCACGATGAGCGCGCCGCCGCCGATGCCAAAAAGGCCGGCCAAGATGCCGGTGATGAAACCGCCGACGATGATCAGGGCCGCAAGCAGCAGCAGCTCGCTCGCGGGCACGCCCAAGATCATGTCCCTGCTCCGGAAAGGCCACGGCCCGAAAGACTGGCGGGAATCAAGCGGCGGCGGTGTGCGCCATTGGCGCGTCCATGTCCACCACGAGGGCGAGCGCATCGCGGAAGGTGCGAGCGCTCGCGCCCGGTTTCACCGCCTCGGTTGCAAGGTGGCGGCGGAACGCACGCGCGCCCGGGATGCCTCGGAACAAGCCGAGCACGTGCCGCGTCACGGCGTGAAGCCGCGAGCCGCGCACGAGCTCCCGTTCGAGATAGGGGATCAGCGCCTCGGCCGCTGCTACCGGCGACGCATAGCGGGCGGGCGCACCGTACAGCAGGGGATCCACGTCAAGCAGACGCCACGGCTCCTGGTAGGCGGCGCGGCCCATCATGACGCCGTCGAGGCGCTCAAGATGACTCGCGGCCTGATCGAGATCGGCAATGCCACCGTTGAGCACGATGGGGAGACCGCGGTGCGCAGCCTTGAGCCGGTGGACGCGGCCGTAGTCGAGGGGAGGCACGTCACGGTTCTCGCGCGGGGAAAGACCATCGAGCCAGGCCTTGCGGGCATGCACGATGAGCGCGGCGACCCCGGCGCGCTTCACCGCATGGGTCAGCGCTTCGAGCGCCTCCTCCGGATCCTGCTCGTCGATGCCGATCCGGCATTTGACGGTCACCGGCAGCTTGACGCTGCTGGTCATGGCGGCGACGCAGTCGCCGACGAGCGCGGGTTCCGCCATCAGGCAAGCGCCGAAGCGGCCCTCCCGCACCCGATCCGACGGGCAGCCGACATTCAGGTTGATCTCGTCGAAGCCGAAATCTTCGGCGATGCGCGCACATTGCGCCAGAGCCTGAGGATCGCTGCCGCCGAGTTGCAGCGCGAGCGGATGCTCGGCCGGGTCGAACGCCAGCAGCCGGGCGCGATCGCCGTTGAGCACCGCCCCGGTGGTGATCATCTCGGTGTAGAGCAGCGCCCGGCGCGTAAGCAGGCGATGGAAGAACCGGCAGTGCCGGTCGGTCCATTCCATCATCGGTGCAATGGAGAAACGATGATCCATGTACTCTCATCTTGGCGGCACGCACGAGGCGAAACCGCCACCTAGCACACAAGTTGACGCGCGAAAACGCTGCGACGAGAGGTAAGCCAGCCGCCGGCGCCAGTCGCATCTGCGCGCCACGCATCCGCCCCAGTCGCGGAGAAAAGCCAGCGGCCTAGCGTCCGGCTGCGGGTCGGGTTCGGCCTCTCAACCCTTTTGCCGCAAAAAGGAACAAAAAAAGAACAGTTGATTGAAACGATGCCAACGGACATTGTGCCAAAATTCCAAATCTCGCCGATGCGGCCAAGCCGCATTCACATGATGAGTGGGGGCGAAGCGGCCCCATCGTCACAACGGATCCAAGACGCCTGATCCGGAACGGCGCGGCCGCGGGCCTGCGATCACCGATCGGCACGCGCGAGAACGAGTGCGCTTCCCTCGATCACTGGTTGAGTTCCATTCACGGTGCGTCGCGCGCTTCTTGCGCACTGCTGCACGTCGTCTGTGCAGACACGCCCGGCGTGCGAGGCGTCACGCTTCAGCGCGGCGCAGCAGCTCCCTGCATCTCGCGAGTGGCCTGAAAGATGCATGAGGGCAGGCAACGACAAACGAAGGGAGGTCAGGAACCAGTCATCGAGAGGTTGAGACACCACCAATGCACCATTTGCTCTATTCGCTTCGCGCCACTGCAATCTTTTCCCCCAGAGGCGCCCGGGCGCGCCCCGCCACTCCCCTGCCCCATCGGCGACCATCGACCCTGGCGATCGCGTTCGCGCTCGCCGCGCTCTCACCCTGCGCATCGCAGGCGTCGGACTGGCCGACGCGACCGGTGACGATCATCGTGCCGTTCGTGGCCGGCGGAAACACCGACATGATGGCGCGCCTCGCCGCGGAAAGGCTGTCGGCGAAATTCGGTCAGCCTTTTGTCATCGAGAATCGCGGCGGCGCCGGCGGCATCACCGGTGCGGCGCAAGTGGCTCGGTCGGCGCCCGACGGCTACACATTCCTGTTCGGAGCTGGTTCGCAGCTGGTGCTGGCGCCGCTCCTGCAGAAGGTCGGATACGATCCGGACAAAGATCTGATCCCGATCACCGAGTTCGGAACCGGCCCGCAAATCCTCGGCGTGAAAGGGGACATGCCGGTTAACTCGCTGCAGGAATTCATCGACTATGCGAAAGCGCGCCCAGGCAAGCTGACCTACGCCGGTGTCGGCATTCAAACCGTGACGGCGATCGCGGCGGGCGTGCTGATTGCCCGAACCGGGCTGGAGATGACGCTTGTGCCCTACAAAGGCGGCGTGCAAGCCCTCGGTGATCTCCTTGCAGGTCACGTCGACATGTACTTCGGCAATGCGTCCGAGATGCTGCCTCATCTCAACGGCGGGAAGATCAAGTTGCTCGCGGTCGCAACGCCTGGCCGGATTCCGCAGGCACCGGACCTGCCCGCGGTCGCCGAAACATTTCCCGGCTTTCAATTCGGCTCATGGAACGGCTTCATGGCGCCGGCCGGGACGCCGAAGGAAATCGTCGACAAACTGGTCGAGGCTTCGATCGAGGCCGTCAACACCCCATCGGTCAGAGAGAAGCTGGTGCAGAGCGGGATCGTGCCGGGCGGCACCACACCGGGGCAAGTGGCCGAACGCTTCAAGGCCGACAAGCAGGTGTTCGCGGATGCCGTGAAGGTCATGGGGATCAAGGGCGAATAGCGATCGTCGCTTGCGACGTCGAGGCCTGCAGCGGCCTCGACGTTCGGACGCCGCCCGGACCGGGCTCCGCCTTCAATTTCACGCTTGTTTGATCTGCCGGCACGGACGTTGGCATGAAACGCGCCGCGGCCTGCCGACGGATGAACTTGCCTGCGGAGCCGACCGGACTAGCATAGCCCACGATCCATCCGCCGGTCGCGACGTACCAGCTTCGAAATAGGAGGACCAATGCTCCAGCTGCCCGCCCACAAACGATACGCCTATTCGCCGATCGTCAAGCGTCCGGACTATGCGTGGCCCGGCGGCAAACGGCTCGCCTTCTATATCGCCCTCAATATCGAACATTTCGCATTCGGCACCGGCATCGGGATGGATCCGTCCAATCGCAGCGGACAGCAAAACTCGCGAAATTTCGCCTGGCGCGACTACGGCAATCGGGTCGGCAACTGGCGCCTGTTCGAGATCCTGGACGAGTTGAAGCTGCCGGCATCGGTGCTCTTGAACAGCAGTGTCTGCCATCATTACCCGGACATCGTCGACAAGATCAAAGCGCGCGGCGACGACGTGCTGGGCCACGGCCGCACCAATGCCGAACTGCTGCGCCCGATGTGGGAACATGACGAGACGCGCGCGATCAAGGAATGCACCGAGATCATCGAGGAGCACGTCGGCGTGAGGCCGACGGGCTGGATGGGCCCGGGCGCGCTCGAATCGAACGTCACGCCCGATCTGCTGAAGGAGGCCGGCTATACCCATCTGCTCGACTGGCCGCTCGACGACCAGCCGATCTGGATGCAGACGCGCGCCGGCCCGTTGCTGTCGGTCCCCTACCCGATGGAATTGAACGATGCCGGCTCGCAGGTGCACCGCGATCACACCGGCCGCGAGTTCGCCGACATGATCGTCGATCAGTTCGAGGAATTGCTGGAACAGTCCGAGCGCCAGCCGCTGGTGTTTGCGCTGGCGTTGCATGGATTCATCGTCGGCCAGCCGTTCCGACTGCGGCCGCTGCGACAGGCCATCAAGCACTGTGTTGAACACAAGCACAACGATCGGGTCTGGTACACGCGCGCCGGCGATATCGCCAAATACTGCTTCTC
>DASSJW010000480.1:0-2532 GCA_035690995.1 Xanthobacteraceae bacterium | reverse complement strand
AGCTCGTCGAGCGCGCGTAGCGTCTCCTCGATCGGCGTCTGCTCATCTGGCCGGTGCAATTGGTAGAGGTCGATCCAGTCGGTGCGCAGCCGCTTCAGGCTCGCCTCGACCGCATGCATGATGTAACGCCGCGACGCACCGCGCAGCGTGCCCGCATCGTCCATTGGCAGGCCGAACTTGGTTGCGAGCACGACTTCCTTGCGCTTGTCACCGAGAATGCGGCCGAGCGCCTCTTCCGAACCGCCTTTGTTGCCGTAGCTGTCCGCGGTGTCGATCAGGTTGATGCCGAGGGCGATCGCCTTGTGCACCACGCGCTGCGACGCCGCAAAATCGATACGGCCGCCGAAATTGTTGCCGCCGAGCCCGACGATGGACACGTCGAGCGCCGAAGTCCCGAGCCTGCGCTTTCTCATCAATGCAAACCGCGTTTCATGCGTGGCGATACCTCACTCCACCCTCGTCCTGAGGAGGCTGCATAGCAGCCGTCTCGAAGGACGGGGGTGGCCTCATGCTTCGAGACGCGTTGCTTCGCAACGCTCCTCACATGAGGAGGTCCGAGCCGGCGTCCGGCTCACTGCGGGCGCGCAAGGCCGAGGATCGTACGCGCCTCGTCGGGCGTGGCGATTTCGCGACCGAGCCCGCGCGCGATCCCCGCCATGCGCTCCACCAGCACGGCGTTGTTCTTGGCGAATTCGCCCGGCGCCATATAGGGATTGTCCTCGTAGCCGACGCGCACATGACCGCCGAGCGCGACCGCGAGCGCGAGAATCGGCCACTGCTTCTCCGGGTTCATCACGCTGACGTTCCAGATGCAGTTCTGGGGAAGATTGTCGACCATGAACTGCAGCGCACGTTCGGTCGGCGGCGTCCAGGTGCCTCCGGGCCAGCCGATGAACAGCGTGGTATAGGTCTTGTCCCTGAGATATCCCTGCCTGCGGACGAATTCGAGGTGCCAGAACGCCCCGGTGGTGAAGCATTCGCATTCGAGCTTCACCTTGTGCTCCTCCGCAGCCTTGGCGTAGGCCATGAGTTCCTCGACCGGATGGATTGCCATCATGCGCTTGGGCGGCAGCGAGGGTTCGGGCTGGAAATATTCATCATGCGCGTTGAAGCAGACCGCCATCATGTCCGGGCCAAGCTCCATCAGCTTGATCTTTTCCTCGATGCGCGCCGACGCCACGCCAAACTGCATGATCGGATCGACCTTGTTCATGATCGCGTCCTGCAGGCGCTTCCAGTCGTCGTGATGGATGCGCGATACCTGCCGGCCGTCGGCCTGGATCGTTTCCTCGAGCGTGCGGCGGCCATGGATGTGCGCGATCGCGGCGCCGGCATTGACGGCGTCGATATATTGCTGCGCCACGCCCGGGATGTCCTCCTGCGTCGGGCACAAATGGTTGTGCGGGTAGGACGTGCGCGAGTCGCAGGCAACCGTGATGATCAGCTTTTCCATGGGCGCTCCTCGACGTTCCTCGGGTGTATGCACTCTAACCGCGGCGAGGCGGCTCGGCGACGGGCTCGACCTGTCCGGATTTCCCGGCGCGCACGATGGCGTCGAACACCGCCATGCCGTGAAGCACCTCCTCGATCGGGACCGGATAGGGCTTGCGGTCGCGAATCGCGCGCGCGAACGAGGTGAGCTCGGCGTTGAGCATGTCAAAGCCGGCATGCTCGCTGACCTCGTCGGGCGGAGCGGTCACCGGGCCGGTGGGCGCATGTTCCGACGTCGGCACGAAGCGCAAGGTCTGCAGGTTTGGCTTCGATATCTCGGCCAGCCCCTTGCTGCCGTAGAGCGTGAAGCTGAAATTCGTCGCGGTGGCGACCGAGCAGAAGATCAAGCCGGTGGCGCCGCTCTCGAAGTGCAGCATGACCGTGGTCGTGTCATCGGAAGGGCCGGGAATGTTGCGGGCGGTGACGCAACGCACGTCACGCACGCGGCCGGCGAACTCGATCATGTGGTCGAGCGAATGCACCCCGACCGCCGTCAGCGCGCCGCCCGGCGCTTCTTCCGGCGCGGCGCGCCAGTTGTCTGCCGGGATGAACTGCCCGGTGCTGGTGGTGTGCTGCGCCACCATGGACACGACGGTGCCGAGCCGGCCGTCCTTGAGCCGTCGTCGCAACTCGACCACCGAGGGATGGAAGCGCCGGCAGTAGCCGACCGCGAGCACCACGCCGGCCTTGCGCGTGGCCTCGACTGCTAGCTCCGCGCTGCCGCGGTCGAGCGTGATCGGTTTTTCGACGTGGATGTGCTTGCCTGCGGCCGCCGCCGCCAGGATCTGTCGCTGGTGCAGGGTGTGCGGCGTGGCGAGCACGACGGCGTCGACATTGCCGTCGGCGAGGATCTGCTCGTAGCTATCGACCAGCGGCACGCCCTGGTCGCGGCAGAAGTCGTCTGCGGTCGCGCGCGTGCGCGTGTGGGCGGCGACGAAGCGGATGTCGTCGCTCTTGCCCTGCACCGACGTGACCAGCGAGCGTCCCCAGCGTCCCAGCCCGACGATCGCTGCGCGAACCATGAATGACCTCGGTGGAATG
>DASSJW010000479.1:0-3132 GCA_035690995.1 Xanthobacteraceae bacterium | reverse complement strand
GTGGCCGCGCGGGTGCTTTCAGTCAGCCTTAAGACCGGCTTCAGATTGGCTTCATTCTGGCGTCGCTCGCGGTACAATGCCGCCCGAGCGAGAAAGCCGGGAGCCCGCGTCCTTGCGCTATCTGTTTGAAGATTATGCGCTTGATACGGATCGCCGCGAACTGCAACGGGGCGGCGCCCCGGTGCCGCTGGAGCCGCAGGTCTTCGATCTGCTAGCCTATCTGGTGGAACAACGCGACCGCGTGGTCAGCAAGGACGACCTCCTGGCGGCCGTCTGGAATGGACGCATCGTGTCGGAGTCCGCCCTGACCACGCGGATTAACGCGGCGCGGAGGGCAATAGGCGACAGCGGGGACGCGCAGCGCCTCATTCGGACCCTGCGTGGACGCGGGATCCGCTTTGTTGGGACCGTGCGCGAGGAGACAGCCGCGGAAGCAATAACCGATCCGGGAGTATCCCTGCCGTCAGCAGATCGGTTCTCCATTGCGGTGTCGCCGTTAACAAACACGAGCGGTGCGCCACTCTCGCTTCCGCGAAAGCCGTCGATCGCTGTACTGCCGTTCACCATTCTGAGCGATGACCCAGAGCAGCAGTATTTCGCGGACGGCGTGGTTGAAGACATCATCACAGCGCTTTCACGCTTCAAATCGCTGTTTGTCATCGCTCGCAACTCGAGCTTCACCTATAGGGGCAAGGCCGTTGACATCAAGCAGGTGGGCCGAGAGCTCGGGGTTCGCTATGTGCTTGAAGGCAGCGTGCGCAAATCAGCCGATAAAGTGCGCATCAACGGTCAGTTGATCGACAGCACAACCGGAGCTCACGTCTGGGCTGATCGCTTTGAAGGCAAACTGAAGGACGTGTTCGAGCTTCAAGACCAGATCACGACGAACGTCGTAGGCGAGCTGATAACTAATGTGGAAGTGGCTGAGATTGAACGGGCTCGTCGAAAGCCGAGCACAAGCCTGGACGCATACGATTGTTACTGGAAGGGGCTCGCGGAATATTGGAAAATCTCCCAGCCTGGCAGCGACGATGCCCTCGCCTATTTCCTCAAGGCTATCAATTTCGACGAAAATTTTGCGTCTGCTTATGGCTTCGCGGCGACGACCTATGCGGTGCGATGGCAGAACCGCTGGATGGTCAATGTCGCGCAAGAGAGGGCAGAGGCTGTCCGTCTTGCGCGTCGTGCCATTGAGCTAGGCCAATCGGACGAGGTGGCGCTGTCTCGGGGCGGGTTCGTCCTTGCGGCGATAGCCGGTGAGCTGGATTTTGGGGCAGAATGCGCGAGACGCAGTCTCATGATGAACCCCAACTATGCCATAGGTTGGCTCCATAGTGCTTGGATATCGCTTTACTCGGGTGATCATCAGACTGTGAGAGCGAACGTTGGCCAATTCGAGCGCCTGAGCCCTCGAGCTCCGACGCTGTTTCAAGGAAAACTGGCTGCGGCGTTCGCCCATGTGTTCGAAGGACACTACAAGGAAGCGGCATATCTTGCCGAACAACTTACCCATGAACTTCCATCCTTAGGCTCGGCTTGGCGGGTTTTGGCGATGAGCAGAGCTTTGGCTGGTGATGTTGCCTTGGCTAACATTGCGACAAAGAAGATGCTTGAACTCGATCCATCGCTAAGAGTACCTGCCATGGCTTCAACAATGCCTTTGCGGCGGGCAGTCGATGTTGAACGGTTGAAAGAAGGGTATCTGCTAGCGGGTTTCCCGCCATAGGTCCGCGTCCCTTTTGGACAGACGCCAGCGCGGTGTCGGACCTGCGGTCAGCCGACGCCTCATCCCTATTTTCGCAGCGGATGTCGCGGGCTACAGCGGTCAATGAGCGCGTGGATTAGGTCAACGCACGAAGGACGTTGCCGAACGGCGAGTGTCTGGTCCGCTGAGATGTCGCATTGTGGCCCTTAGGCCGACTTAGCAGCCGCACTGCTCGATGTCCGCTTGGTGGGTAAGGGGATAGCCGCGCAACTTGGCTCCCCAAGAGAGATACGAAATCGGCAAAGCGAGGCGCGTTGATCCGATTGAACATTTCACCTCTGTACTCCGGACAGGAAGTCGAGAGGTTTGGAGAAAGAGGGCGTTCGGAGAACCGGTGAGGGCGATCCGCTGCCGGAGGGAGTCGAGAGGTCTTCGCCCAGATGCCCGCTAAACGGGCGCTAACGTTGGCCTAAGGGGTCTGCGGAGAATCGTTTGCAGGGGAGGGTTGGCTGGGGAACCTGGATTCGAACCAAGATCGACGGAGTCAGAGTCCGCTGTTCTACCATTGAACTATTCCCCACCAGTCTGGCCGGTGGCGGCCGGAGCCCGCATGAAATGGGTGCGGTGATCTGCGGCTGCCAGCGCGAATTAGCCCAACGGGCGCCCGTGTGCAACCGGCATGCGCCGCCGCCGCACGAGACCCGAAACGGCGGACGGGCGAGGGCGCGTCAGCCCGCCTTGCGTGCCACCGCATCCCACCACGGGCAGGTGCCGGGCATCAGCTGATGGTTGCCTTCGATCACCTGCACCGGGTGGCGCACGCCGTCTTCGGCGAGCCGCAGGCGCATCGCGCGCGCTTCGCGCCGCTTGTCCTCCGGCAGCCACGCGCGGTCGTGGCCCCACAGGCTCGGGCCGACGGTATATTCCTCCGCCGTCCAGTTCCTCGGATCGACCAGCCGGCCGCCCCAGCCGTACTCGACCATGAACCCGGACGGCGACCACGAATAAAACGACGTCACGTGATCGTTGGTGTGGCGCCCGAAGGTCGAGCCGATGCTCTCCGGCTGCATCAGCGCGATGTCATAGGCCTGCCCGACATCGTCGAGGCTGAACAACTCGACCATCAGGTGATGGATTCCGTTCTTTCCCGTCTCCAGGAACGCAAGGCTGTGGTGGCGCGGGTTGACGTGGAAGAAATAGGCCTTGAACGGCTTGAGGATGTAGTCGCTCAACTGGAAGCCGAGCACGTCGCGGTAGAACGGTAGCACGTCGTCGAGCCGCTCGATCGTGAGCACCGCGTGGCCCATGCCGAGCGGCCCGGTGCGGAACCCCGAGATGCTGCGGCCCGGCCGGAACGGCTCGTCCGCGACTTCGCCGCCGTGAAACGCTTCGAGCCGGTTGCCGATCGGGTCGGCGAACACGATCAG
>DASSJW010000478.1:0-6872 GCA_035690995.1 Xanthobacteraceae bacterium | reverse complement strand
GGTGCGACGCTCTGTCCGGGCCATTCTGGCAGTCAGGACAACATGGCTGCCTTTTTGTTGGCAGTGCTCCCATTCATCGTTGCATCGGGCGACACGACGCATCGAATCGGGGAGCAACCGGTGAGAGCACCGTCGTTTCGCGCGGCGTCGGCCATCGTATTGATGTGCTTTGCAGGCTTCCTCACAAGACCCGCATTCCGGCGAGGCCGACGCGCCATCGATCACAGCTCGCGATTGGCAGGGAGGAACCACGCATGAACAAGCTGCTTCCTATTCTCTTGGCCGCCGGGATGGTGTCGTTCGGTCCGGCAGTGCATGCCGACGACTATCCGAGCAGACCGATCAACCTCGTCGCCGTTTTCGGCCCCGGCAGCGCCAGCGATACGATCTGCCGTATGGTCGGCGAGCCTCTCGGCGAGGCGCTCAAGACGACCGTCGTGGTGGAGAATCGCCCCGGCGCGAACGGTGCGCTCGCCGCCATGTACGTCGCGCGCTCCGCGCCGGATGGCTACACGCTCCTGATGGCCACCAACTCGCCGCTGTCCGCTGTGCCGTTCATGATGAAGAAAGTCCCGTACGATCCGATCAAGGACTTCACGCCGGTCACGCGGATGGGAAGCTTCACGTTGATGCTGGTGATGCATCCGAGCATCCCCGCGCAAAATGTTAAGGAGCTGATCGCCTATGCCAAGGCCAATCCCGGCAAACTCTCGTTTGCCAGCGCCAACACATCCGGCATCGTCGCCGGCGAGACGCTCAAGCACTGGGCCGGCGTCGACATACTCCACGTCCCCTACAAGAGCGCGCCGGCCGCCCTCCAGGACTTGATTGCCGGCCGGATATCCATGATGTTCACCGACCTCACGACGGGGCTGCCGCATGTCAAATCGGGCGCGCTGCGTGCGCTGGCGGTGACGCGCATCCAGCGTAGCTCTCTGTTCCCCGAATTGCCCACCATGGACGAGGCAGGAGTCGAAGGCTTCGACATGGATTCCTGGGCCGGCATCGTCGCACCCGCCCATACTCCGCCGGAGATTGTGACGAAGCTCAACAACGCGCTGCGGCCGATCATCGACAGCCCGACCGTCAGAATGACGCTCGCCCGAGTCGGCTTCGAAGCGTTCTCCAGCTCGCCGAAGGAGCTGGACGACTTCGTCAAGGTCCAGCTCCTCAAATGGGAAAAGATGATCAAGGACGCCAACATCCAGCCTGAATGAGGTCAAAACAGCGCCTCGAACAGGATGGCGAAGTGTACCAGAAGGCTTCGAGGCTTTGCCTTCGAAGGCTTGTGCCATGGTCTGCGCCAGGGATTACGGTACTGGATTCACAGTCTGGCCGGCGTGTTGCTTCGTAAGCGGCCATCCGTTGCACGATCAGGCCTGTCGTTTGCAGGGCTGACGGGCTCCGCGGCGTGCTATTGCTGCTGCATCGGGCAAGCTGGAACCGCAGAGTCCATTCGGCACGGTAGACAAACTGGAAATGTCCACGCAACTGGTGCAAGCCGCACTCGGGCTGTTCTCGGGCTCGATTGTCGGCTTCTCGCTCGGCTTGGTCGGCGGCGGCGGCTCCATTTTAGCCGTTCCTCTGATGATCTATGTCGTGGGCGTGCCGACCGCCCACATCGCCATCGGCACGAGTGCGCTTGCCGTGGCAGTGAACGCAGCGGCCAATCTCCTGTCCCACGCGCGCGCCGGCACGGTGAAATGGCGCTGCGCCGGCGTCTTTGCCGCAGCCGGCGTGGCCGGCGCGTTCGGCGGCTCGAGCCTGAGCAAGATGGTGGGCGGAGCAAAGCTTCTGGTGCTGTTCGCAATTCTGATGCTCGTCGTTGCCGCCCTCATGTTCGCCCGGCGTTCGAGCGCGGGAGACGCCAGTGTCCGCCTCAATCGCCAAAACTTTCCCAAGCTCCTTCTGTCCGGCCTGCTCACGGGGGCACTATCCGGCTTCTTCGGAATCGGCGGTGGCTTTCTCATCGTGCCGGGCCTGATGTTTGCGTCCGGCATGCCGATCATCAACGCGATCGGTTCGTCGCTGCTGGCGGTCACCGCATTTGGCGCGACGGCAGCGGTGAACTATGCAGCGTCCGGCTTGGTCGATTGGCGTCTCGCGGCCATGTTCATTGCCGGCGGCGTCGTTGGCGGACTGGCAGGCGGACGCCTTGCCCACATGCTCGGCAGCAGGCGCGGCGCCTTGAATGCGATCTTCGCCGGCGTCATATGTGTGGTGGCGATTTACATGCTCGTGCGCAGTATTCCGGCATAACGTTGCAATCCTGCGCGCTTCGCGAGGCGATGACGCGCGATCAAAACTCGATCTTGTCGCGAATTGCCTCCAAGCCCGCTTTGGCGCAGCGCTCGTCCTCCTCGCCGGCAGGCGCACCGGATACGCCGACGGCGCCGAGCAGGGAGCCGCCGGCCTCGATCATCACGCCGCCGCCGAGCAGCACGACATGGGGCAAATTGCCGAGGCCGGCGAGCGGCTGCCCGGGCTGTGCTGGCTGGATGAGATCCCGTGTATTGGTCCGGAAGCTCACTGCGGTCCAAGCCTTATTGGTGGCGGTCGATGGCGTATGCGGTCCGGCGAAGCGGTCGCGCAGCATGACCTGCGGCTGCCCGAAGCGGTCGACCACGGCGACCGCGACCTGGTAGCCGCGCGAACGGCATGTCTCGAGCGCGACTTTGGCGAGATCGAGCGCAACGTCGGGCACCAGCGATTTGTAGGTGACGACTGCTTCTTCGCCGCGGCTCGGCTGTGCCGTTGCAAGCAAAGCCGCCGCAACCGCCGCCCATCGAATGATTTTCATCGTGCACTCCCCGGCTAAGGACGGATATAGCTCCAGCCTTGTTCCTGCAGATGCATGAGTCGCACCACGCCGGAGGGAACGAGGGTCGCCTCCGGGAGGATCGCGATCGCATGGCCTTCTCGCTTCTCCATGCCCTGCTTGGTGACGTTGCAGGCCGCGAATGCGATCTTGGCCGGAAACGTTTGTTCGACCATCCACTTGATACGGTCCCTTACCGGAGATGTGTCGGCTCGCAGCATGTGCAGTCCCGGACCATATGTCACGATCTCAACCGCGATATCCTCGCCGCGAGCATTGAAGTACTCGATGACGTTTTGTGCGTTGTTGAGCGCCAGGTTCATCACGTCGGGATCGTTCTGATCCACTTGGATCGCCACCCGATGCGATTTCGCCTCCTCGGCGGCGGCGCCCGGAGCAGCAGACAGCAGCCCGATTGCGATTGCGACCGACAGTGAACGTAGCAAATCGCGCATGATCGACACCTCGCGCACCGGTTCAGGGCCGAACCAGTGTGTATCCGCTTTCGGTGAGAGCGAGAATCTGCGCTACTCCGGCTTCGACCGGCACGGCATTGGGATTGAGCTGTGGCCGCCGGCCGGTCTCGCGTTCGATCGTCTCGACCGTATTCATGCACACATCGAAGCGCACGCCCTGCGCAACAAGGCTGTCGACAAATTGCCGGTTCGAATTGTCGGCCCGCAGCAGGTCGATGCCCGGACCGAAGGTCACGACCTCGATCGCGATCCGATCCGGCCCGTAGAATTTCAGCAGATTGTAGGCAATGCTGATCACCAAACTCTGCTTCTTCGGGTCGTTGTCGGAAAGCTGCAGCGCCAGGCGATGGTCGGCGAAGGGCTTGTCCGGCAGTACCCCCTCCTCGGCGGAGGCCCGCGATCCGGTCGCGAGCGGCGCCGACACGACGCTCACGCCGACAAGGCCGGCCCACAAAAACCCGGCCAGCAATAACGATGCGCGACGGATCGATGGAGCCGCCACGACATTCACCCCTGATCCGCAGTTCCGGGATTCTCCGCGACGCCCTTGAGCCTCACCTGATTGCTCCTTTTGACCCTGACGGTCTTTTCGCTGCGCAGGTAAGCGGCGAACACATCCCCGACGGCCTTGCCCTGCTGGG
This sequence comes from Xanthobacteraceae bacterium, assembly GCA_035690995.1. Taxonomy (GTDB): domain Bacteria; phylum Pseudomonadota; class Alphaproteobacteria; order Rhizobiales; family Xanthobacteraceae; genus VAZQ01. The sequence goes on along the minus strand of DASSJW010000478.1, from coordinate 2,937 downwards.
GATTCACCGATGCCCATCCCGCGACCCGATAGCTCTTGTCGGCTTCGATCGTGCGCCCGTCATCAAGCCGCATGTCCGAAATTCGATGGCCCATGGCCTGCGCCGGCTCGCACGCGTAGTCCATTCCGCCGATACGCACCATGTCGCCGCCTTGCTGATAATACGGGTCGGGATTGAAGAGATTGTCGCAAATGTCTTCCATGATGGCCTTGAGCTGGCTTCCGGTCATTTCCTGAACGTAGACCTCCGGATAGGTGATCGCGGTTTCGGAGAGCACGTCCTCCATCGTGATCGGCTGACCGGGGAGCACCGTTGCGCCCCAGCGGAATCCGGGCGACAGCGCGATCTGCGCATCCAGCTCCTGGCGAAGCGCGTCGCAGATGACTTGATCCATCGGACCATTGAAGTTGCCGCGGCGGTAGAGGAGCTGGTCCGCGGTCGCCAGCACCTCGCCGAATTGCGCGGCATAGGGCGCGCGCAGGCGATCGATCAGCGCCTGCATCTCGCGATCCGGCTTCAGCAGGTTCGCGTAGACCGGCAGCAGCCGATAGCGCACGTCCCTGATCGTACCCTTGCCGACATCGAGGTCGAGAACGGCCAGAAACTTGCCACTCGATCCGGCGTTGGTGACCAGTGTCTTGCCGCCGGGGTTGGCGACGACAACCGGCCGTGGCACGGCGTCGTGGGTGTGGCCGCCGAGAACGACGTCGATGCCGGAGACGCGGCTGGCAAGCTTGAGGTCGACGTCCATGCCGTTGTGGGAGAGCAGCAGCACCGCGTCGACCTTTTCCCTGCCGCGCAGGTCGTCGACCACCTTCTGGAGCTCGGCGTCACGGATCCCGAACGTCCAATCCGGCACGAAGCGCTTGGGATGCGCGACCGGCACATAGGGCATGGCCTGGCCGATGATCGCGATCCGACTTTCCCCGACCTGCCTGATGATGGCCGGTTTGAACACGCGGCCTGAAGCGGGATCGAAAGCGGGCGCGTCGTTGAATGCGGCTTCTTCGGTCAAGAAGACGTTCTGGGCCAGGAACTCACCCTTGAACCGCTCGAGATTGCGGCGCAGCGTCTTCTCGCCGTAGGTGAACTCCCAGTGGCCCGTCATTGCTTCGATGCCGAGAAGATTGCCGGCGTCGACCATGTCCGCGGCCTGCAACGCATCGGCCAATCCGCTGCCCTGCCACAGGTCGCCGCCGTCGAGCAGAACCGAGTTGCCGGCTTCGCCGCGCAACCGCTCGATCAAAGTCTTGAGATGCGCAAATCCGCCCATGCGGCCATAGCGGTGAGCCGCCTCCTCGTAATCGAGGAAGGTGAAGGCGTGCGCGGCGCGACCGCCCGCTTCTATCCCGAAGTGCTCGAGGAATGCGCGGCCGACGAGATGCGGCGGCTTCGCCAGCATCGAGCCGATGCCGATATTGACGCTCGGCTCCCGGAAGAAGACCGGCTGGAGCTGGGCGTGCGTATCGGTCAGGTGCAGCACGCGGACGTTGCCGAAGCGGCCGATGTCGTAAAGGTCGTCGTCGGCAGCGGCGCCGATGCGGGGAACGACGCCCGCCAACGCGGCAGCGGTGAGAACTCTCAAGGCCTCACGGCGATTCATGCGAACACTCTCCCGCTGGCTGGTCCGCTCAGCGAATCTCGACCGCTCTCCAGGCTTCCTGCTGCTCCTTGGCCTGAGCAATCGACGCTTTGGCGAGCGCCTCCGCCTGCTTGGCGAGACTGCTGGCCTTGTCGAAGTCTCCGGCCGCCGCTGCCTGCTTGGCCGCCGCCAGCTGCTGTGCGGTCGTGGTCCATTGATTCTTGAGCGCGCCCGCTTCCTTGTTCGCGCTTTCCGCGGCCGCCAAGGCGGACTTGAAATCGGCTTCGCTGCCGGCCGCAGCGACGAATGCGATGCCCGCGATCGACCAGACAATCGCCAGCAGAATCAGAACATATTTGCGCATGGCGTTCTCCGATCTCACGGGCGCGCGCCTGGGCCCGCGATCGGCAGGCCGTTGCTCATATAGGAGAGGTAGTATTCGACGTCGCGGTACAGGTCGTCTTGCGGATCGAGCGGGACGCCGCGAACCTGGCTGTTACAGGTGACGAAGCGGCGGCTGGTCGTGCCCATTCCGCCCCACTCCGAGCGGTAGATCGGCATCGCGGCGAGGATGCCCAGCGCCGGGGCGAGCACCTCGGTTCGAATGCGCTGGCCCGGGCTTTGCACGTGACAGCTCGCGCAGGAGAAATTGAGCTGACCGCGGCGCTGGTAGAAATACTTCTTTCCGTTTTCATACGCCTCGAGTGCTCGCGGATCATCCGGAATCTTGATATCGAAGGGCTTGCCGCGAGACGTGTAGGCCATATAGGCGGTGAGCGCCGCCATCTCGTCTTTGACGTAGGAATATGGCGCCTCGCCGTTGGCTTCGCGGCACAGGTTGAGCGCCAGCTCGAGCGTGATGACCTTGCCGGCTTTTTCGTCGAAATACGGATAGTTCTGTCGAATGCCGATGCCCTGGTTCGGGAAGCAATCGGCATAGCTCTTGCCGTTCTTGAACGGCGTCGCGAACATCTCCTTGCCCTGCTCCAGCGCGAATTCGTATGGCGGAAATTCCTCCTTCGCCTCCCACTGCTTGCGCAGATCCGCGTCCATCGAATAAGGACCGTTGACGAAATCCTTCAACGGCACTTTCGGGAATCGACTGGTGAAGTAGTCGCGAAATGCCTTGAAATCGGCGCTGGGGTTCACGGCCTCGGCGGCCCAAGCCGGCTCTCCGGCGGCGAAGCAAAGCGCGGCGATCGCGAACACGAGTTTGCGAGACATTCCCGAAATCTCCTTGTTGATCCCGCGCAGCCGGCGGGCTCACCCAATCTTCGCCACTACGGAATCAGTTGCGCCCTTGTTGTCGACCCAACTGACCTTCAGCTCGTCGCCCTTGTTGGCGCCCTTGAAGC
>DASSJW010000477.1:0-14788 GCA_035690995.1 Xanthobacteraceae bacterium | reverse complement strand
CCGCCAGCTTCGATATGCCGATGCGCGAGCCCGAGCTCGCCGACAAGCCACATGACCTTTTGCACATTGAAAGAACTGCGTCGTCCCCAGACGGTCAGCATCTCGGCGCAAACCTCTTTTCGCGCCAAATCAGGACCGCGGCCGGTCCGCGTCCGGCTCGACCGGGTCGCGCATCGGCCGGTCTTCCTGCGGATCGCCCGGCGGAGGCTCGATCGGGTCTCGATAAGGCTGCGGGTCTTTCACCGGCGGCTGTTGCGGCTCGGCGGGCTGCGGACGCGGCGGCGTGACGGGTTCTTTCGGCACGCCAGGTCAAGTCGGGCGCGGCGATTAGGTTCCCATGCGCGTTGCCTCCGTGGGCCGGGCCGCCGTGCGCAGGCCGCTGTCCGGAAGCGCGTATGTCCGCATGGGTGACACGATGCGCTTCGCTCTGCACCCTACGGTCAGCCGGCCTTCAGACGCGGCAGCAGCGCGAGCGCGTTCTGGCGATCGATCTTGTCGAGGTCGTCCGCGCTGAATCCGAACGCGGCGAGCGCCTTCACATATTCGTTGCCGAAGCGGAACGGATAATCAGTGCCCCACAGGATCTGCGAGGCCGGCACGAACTTCGCCAGCGCCGCCAGCGGCGCTGGGTGCGCGATCTGCGCGACATCGTAGTAGAAGCGCTGAAGCTCGGCCATGGCGCCGTTCGGCACCGTCTCCACGAGCTTCTTGTTGAGTGACGGCGTGCGGATGAGGCGCTCGGCGAGGAAGGGCGCCGTCCCGCCGCCATGGGAGAAAATCCAGCGCATGTCGCGGTAACGCACCGCCGTGCCGCTGAACAGAACCCGGGCGATGGCGCGCGTCGTATCGGTGCCATATTCGATCACCGGCTCGCGAATCTCCGGCACCATTGGATCACGGCAGCAGATCGGCGCATCGGGATGGGTGTAGATCACCGCCTTGCGCCGATTGAGCTCGGCCATGATCGGCTCGAACTTCGGATCGCCGAGCCAGACATCGCCGTAGCTGGTGAATACCGCGACGCCGTCGGCCTTGAGCACGTCGAGTCCGAACTCGATCTCGCGCAGGCTCCCCTCGACATCGGTGAGCGGCAGGGCGACGAACATACCGAAGCGACCGGGATGGTCCTGCACCAGCCGCGCGGCGAACTCGTTGCATTCCCGCGCGACGCGGCGGCCGTCCTTGCCGCTGAAGACGCTGCCGGGCGTGGTCACCGATGTGATCGCGGTGGCGACGCCGGACTTGTCCATGTCATCGAGCGACTTGGAGACGCTCCAGGCGATCACCGGCGGCTGCAGCTCGCTCTTGAATTCGGTCACGTATTTCGGCGGCGCGATGTGGTGATGGACGTCGATACGGTGCGCCTTGCCCGAGCTTGCCGCCGGCGCCTGGGCCAGCGACCGCCGTGGTGCAAGGCCGGTGGCGGCGCTGAACCCGAGCGCAGCCGCTCCGCCCAGCACCGACCGCCGGCTGAGCGCCGGTCCGGCCGGGATATTGGCGGGTTGCTCGCAACACACACAGCCGCGAAAGGAATAGCGGCGCTCGATCCGCGTCGTCATGCTCGTTTCCTCACCCGAATGCCCGGCCCTTCGCCGTGGCCTTGAGCACCGATGATTCCAGCAATGACGCAGCCGCGCCAGTCATTCTTTGGTGGCCGGTATCAGCCGAAACGCCTCCACAAATCGCGCGCGAGCTTCTTGAGCCGGGCGGAGACCGTGGCCGGCGGCGTGTCGTCTTCCGCCAGGCGCAGGCCGACGCTGCTGACCCGGCCGTCGGCCACGCGATGCGCCACCAGCGCGATCGGCCCGAGCTGTACGATGTCGCCCTGCTTCGGCCGGCGCTTGCTTTCGTCGGCGAAGTAGCGGGCGAGCGAGATCTCGGCGTCTTCGGGCGCAATCGAGAGCCCGTAGATATCGGCGAGGGCGCCGAGCGTCACGTCGCCCGACACAAAGAAGTCGCCGAGCAGACGCGGGTCCGGAGCGGCCGGCGGCGGCATGTCGACGAAGAAGCGATCGAGCGCCTGCGCGCGCTCCGGCGGCGCCAGCAGATAGACGTAGTCGCCCTGGCGCACCGGATGCGCTTCGGCCGGGCTGAGGATCTTCTGCTCGCGCACCACCAGGGTCGGCCGCGCCCAGGACGGCAGTAGACCGCGCTTCAGATAGGGGCTGTTGACGGAGACCGGATAGCCCACGAGCTCCTGCTCGAGTTGCCCGGGCAGATCGAGCTCCACGCGCCGCGGCAATGAATCATGGCGCGGCAACGCGATGTGCAGCCGCCGCGCGGCGGCGGGGATTGTCCAGCCCTGGATCAGCAGCGAGGTCAGCACCACCACGAAGGCGATGTCAAAATAGAGGTGGGCGTTGGGCAGATCGACCAGCAGCGGAATCGACGCCAGGAAAATGCCGACCGCCCCGCGCAGGCCGACCCAGGAGATGAACGTCTTCTCCCGCCATTGAAAGCGAAACGGCGCGAGGCAGAGGAACACCGCCACCGGGCGCGCGATGAACATGAGGGTGCCGGCGACCGCGAGCGCCGGCCAGATGCTCTCGAGCAGGCGCTGCGGCCACACCAGCAAGCCCAGCATCACGAACATCACGATCTGCGCGAGCCAGGTGACGGCATCGAGAAACACCACCACCGTATTGTGGGCGCGCGTCGGACGGTTGCCGACGACGAGGCCCGCGAGATAGACGGCGAGAAAGCCCGAGGCGTGCAGCCCCGAGGCGAGGCCGAAAATGACCAACGCGCTGGTGGTCACGAATGGCGCGTGCAGTCCCTGCGCCAGCGCGAGCCGGTTGAGCACAAAGACGATGGCGCGTCCGCCGAGAATACCGATGATCGTGCCCAGCACGGCCTGCTCGGCCAGCACGGCGAGCACGTGTCCCCAGGAACCTTCGCCCGCCGACAGGTACTCGACCAGGAGCACCGTGAGCAGGACGGCGAACGGATCGTTGCTGCCGGATTCGACCTCGAGCGTGGCGCCGACGCGTGGCCGCAGGCGAAGACCACGGGCATGCACCAAGAAGAACACCGCCGCGGCATCGGTCGAGGCGACGACCGCGCCCACCAGCAGCGATTCGCTCCAGCTCATGTCGAGCAGGTAGCGGGCGACCGGGGCGGTCAATCCTGCCGTGATCATGACGCCGATCGTCGCCAGCGTGGCCGCCGGCGCCAGCACGCTGCGGAAGGTCGGCAGCCGCGTACGCAAGCCGCCGTCGAACAGGATGAGCGCCAGCGCGATCGAGCCGACCAGATAGGCCACGCGCACGTCGTCGAATTTGACGCCGCCCGGTCCCGCCTCGCCCGCCAGCATGCCGACGATCAGGAACACCAGCAGCAACGGCGCCCCGAAACGGGTCGCAACCAGGCTCGACATGATGCCGGCCAGAACCAGGAGCGCACCGAGCAGAATGCCGATACTGAGCGTGTCGAGAAGGGCGATGGCGTGCGACTGCATGATTCCCATTGGAAAGGCTGCGGCGCGCAGCGGCAATAATAAACATTCGGCAGCCGCGGAATTTCCGCTCCTGCACACGCAGGCTCGAAGCCGACCGGCCCGTGTCAGGTGCGTCCGGGCGGAATGTCTGCGATCATCGCCTTGGCGATCTCATGCTCGCCCATAACCACCTTGGTGGCGCCGTGCTTGCGCAGGTGCTCGATTTCGACCTCGGAATGGGCGCGGGCGATGATCGGCAGCGCGTCGTTGAGCTCCCGCGCCTGCGCCACCACCTGGCCGCCTTCGAACGCATCAGGGATGGCAACGAGCAGGCAACGCGCGGCCGGCAGGTTCGCTGCCCCGATCACCTCTGGATGGGCGGCATTGCCGGAGATCGCCTCCCTCCCCTCGCCCTGGAGCGTCGCGACCCGGTCGCCGTCATCCTCGATCACCAGCAACGGGATCTGCGGCGGCAGCGCCGCGCTGATGAAGCTCCCGACGCGGCCGTGACCCACGAGCACCACGTGATCGGTGAGCCGGGTGGGAGGGACGCCTTCGCGGGCGGCGGTTTCCTCGGGGCCGGCGGCGTCCGCGGCTGATCTCGCCTCGGCCTTCGCCAGCCAATAGTCGAGCGCGGCAAAGAACAGCGGATTGAGCAGGATGGAAAGAATGGCCCCGGCGAGGATGAGATCGCGCCCCCGCTCCGGCAGCAGTGCCAATTCGATGCCAAGGCCGGCAAGGATGAAGGAAAATTCGCCGATCTGCGCCAAGCTCGCGGCGATGGTCAGCGCGGTGGAGGTCGGATGGCCGAACAGCCGCACGATCACGAACGCCGCCAGCGATTTTCCCACCACGATGATCAGCACCGTCGCCAGCACCGGGATGGGCTCGCGCAGGACGATGGTGGGATCGACCAGCATGCCGACGGAAACGAAGAACAGCACCGCAAAGGCGTCGCGCAGCGGCAGCGTCTCCGACGCCGCGCGCTGGCTCAGCTCGGATTCGCTCAGCATCATGCCGGCGAAGAACGCGCCGAGCGCGAATGAGACATCGAACAGCATCGCCGCGCCGAAGGCCACGCCGAGCGCGATCGCGAGCACGGACAGACGGAACAGCTCGCGCGAGCCGGTATGGGCGACGTAGTGCAGGATCCACGGGATCACCCGCTTTCCCACGATCAGCATCATGGCGACGAAAGCCGCCACCTTGCCCAGCGTGATCGCGATCGGCAGCGCGAGTGCGAACAGGCTCAATGTCGCGCCAGCTTTCAGCACCGGCGCGAGCGCCGGCAACAGCACCAGCGTGAGCACCATCGCCATGTCTTCGACGATCAGCCAGCCCACCGCGATGCGCCCGCGCTCGGTCTCGAGCAGGCGCCGTTCCTGCATCGCGCGCAGAAGCACGACGGTGCTCGCGACCGATAGCGCCAGGCCGAACACGACGCCCGCGCTCATGGACCAGCCGAGCCACCACGCCAACCCCATGCCCAGCGCGGTCGCACCCGCGATCTGCGCAATGGCGCCGGGGATGGCGATGCGCCCGACCGAGAGCAGATCTTCGAGCGAGAAATGCAGGCCGACGCCGAACATCAGCAGGATCACGCCGATTTCGGCGAGCTCGTTGGCGATGCCCTGGTCGGCGACGTATCCCGGGGTGAACGGGCTGATGAGGATGCCGGCGACGAGATAACCGACCAGCGGCGAAAATCGCAGCCGCTGCGCCACCACGCCGAATACGAATGCCAGCACCAGGGCAACGACGATGGTGGAGATCAGCGGCGTGTAGTGCGGCATCGGCGAAAGTTCCTGCGGTGGGCGGTCGTGACGCCACTCATACCCGCAGCGCAGCGCGTTGTCCTTTGCTTCAACTGCGCGAATTCAGCGCGTCGAAACGCCCGGCAGGCCAGCCATGCGCGCATGCACCATGGTACCATGCGAGCAAGCGGCGTATGGGGTCCACCCGACGCGCCACCATTGCGCAAGGGAATTCCGTGATAGCGCCGAGCCCGCCCCCTTCGAGGCCTTCGATGGGGCAACCCGTCATTTTGGGCATTGCCTGCGGAGCGGGCGCCGCCCTGTTCTGGGCGGCCGGTTTCGTGGCGGCGCGCCATGGCATCGCGGTCGGCTTTTCGCCGGTGGACATCGCGTTTCATCGCTTCGTATGGGCGGGACTGCTGTGCCTGCCGCTGGCAGCCCGCGCCGGACTCGACGACCTTGCCGGCGTCGGCTGGGCCCGGGGCCTGGCCCTGACGCTGCTCGGCGGACCGCCGCTTGCGCTCTTCAGTTATGCCGGCTTCCTGTTCGTGCCGCTCGCGCATGGCGGCGTGATCCAGCCTTCGTGTGCCGCGCTCGGCGGGCTCGTGCTGGCGAGCCTCGTGCTCAAGGAGCGACTCGCGATCCAGCGCGTGGTCGGCGGCGCCATTATCGTCGCCGGCCTTGCGATCATCGGCGCCGAAGCGCTCGCCACCATCGGCGCGCACGGCCTCATCGGCGATCTGTCCTTCGTCACCGCCGGTCTGATGTTCGCGGTGTTCGGGACCTTGCTGCGGCTGTGGCGCATCGCGCCAACACGCGCGGTCGTCGTCACCAGCGTGGTGTCGCTGCTGCAGTTGCCGATCCAATGGCTCGTGTTCGGGTTCGAACGCATGATCGGGTTGGGGCTGGTCGAAAACCTCATCCAGGTGGCGATGCAGGGCATCTTCGCGGGCGCCGGCGCGACCTATCTGTTCACCCGCTCGGTCGTGCTGCTCGGCGCCGGCCGCGCGGCCGTGTTTCCCTCGCTGGTGCCCGGCTTCACATTGTTGATCGGATTCCTCGTGCTGGGCGAAGTGCCGAGCGTGGCGCAGCTCGTGGGCCTTGCGATCGTGCTGATCGGATTCCGCCTGGTGGTGAAGGCATAGCCCGGCTGTTGCACCCAGGAACGAAGGGTGGAAATGGCGCTACGTCGCGCTGAAGGAGCGGCGCGGCAGGTAGTGCAGCACGCGCTGCTCAATCAGGATCACCGCGAGATAGGCAATGCCTCCGACCAAGGTCAGCATCAGGATCGCAACGAACACCATGGCGGTGTTGGCCTGGCCCTCACCGAACGACAGCAGATAGCCAAGGCCCATATTCCCGCCGACGAGTTCGCCGACCACGACCCCGACCACGGCCAGCGTCGAGGCGATGCGCAAGCCCGCGAACAGCGGCGGCAGCGAGGCCGGGAATTCGATCTTCCAGAAGATTTGCGCGCGGGTCGCCTTGAAGGCACGCGCGAGATTGATGAGGTCCGGATCGACGGTGCGGATGGCGGACAGCACGTTGACCATGACCGGAAAGAACACGATCAGAATGGCGACGAGGATCTTCGGGTAGACGGTAAAGCCCATCCACAGGATGAACAGCGGCGCGAACGCCACCTTGGGCGCGATCTGCAGCGCCAGGATATAAGGAGAGAGCGCGAACTCGGCCGTGGGCGACATGCCCAGGATGTAGCCGAAGAACGCGCCCAGCAGGCTTCCAAGCACGAATCCCGCAATCACTTCCGCCGCGGTGATGCCGGTATGGGTCATCAGCGCGCTCACCGCCAGCATGCGCAGGAATTCGTGGTACACCATGGACAGCGGCGGGATGATGAACGGGGGAATGCCGAGCAAGCCGGGCCCCCACTGCCACGCCGCCAGAAACACGACCAGCAACGCCACGCTCAGCACCGTCCCCCTGCGCGCCAACGTCGAATTGGCCACGCTGCTCACGGCGGGCCTCCCGCCACCTCGACAGCCCCGATGTCGAGCCGCTCCATCAACCGCCCGATATAGTCGTTGACCTTGGGCTCCTGGCGACGCGCGAGCGGATCGGCCCGCTGCGGCAGGTCGATGCGGATCTCGTCGATGATGCGGCCGGGTCGCCGGCTCATCACCAGCACGCGGTCCGACAAGGTGACGGCCTCCAGCAGATCGTGCGTGATCAGCAGCGCCGTCTTACCCTCACGTTCGAGCGTTTGCGCCAGCTCGCGCTGGAGCACCATGCGGGTCTGCGCATCGACCGCCGAAAACGGCTCGTCCAGAAGCAGCACGGAAGGATCGATCGCGAGCGTGCGCGCCAGCGCGACGCGTTGCCGCATGCCGCCCGACAATTGGTGCGGGTAGTGGCCGGCGAATTCGAACAGATGGAGGTTCTCCAGCAGCGCCCGCGCCCGCCGCTGGCGCTCCGACGGCGCAATTCCCTGGATTTCGACGCCGAACATCACGTTCTCGAGCACGGTGCGCCAGGGCAGCAGCAGATCCTTCTGCAGCATGAAGGCGACGTGAGCATTCGGGCCTTCCACCCGCTCGCCATCGACGAAAGCCGCGCCTTCGCTCGGCGCGCATAGACCCGACCCAATGTTGAGGAGCGTCGATTTCCCGCAGCCGCTGGGACCGATCAGCGAGACCACCTCGCCGTCGCCGACTGCCAGGCTCACGGCCTCGACGGCGGTGAGGCTTTTCCCGGAGCGTTCCATAAAACGCATGGTGACGTTGCGGTATTCAAGCCGAACCACGTCGGACATTGCCTGAAAACTCGGCTGAGGAATGAGCGCGTTGCCTGCTCATTGATATTGCAGAGCGATACCATGGAGTATAGTGGCAAACAGCGAAACCGCGATATCGCGGCGGCGCCGGTCATACGGCTCCGAGCCGACGGGAGAGGGTGAGATGTCCGCACGTGAGACGAGAATATCCCGCCGCCTGCTGGTGACGGGTGGTGCCGCGTTCGGCCTCGGTATGCTGAACGCGCCCGCGTTTTCGCAAACGCCCGAGAAGATCACCTATCTGTTCCCCGCACCGCCGGTGCTGCCGGCATTCGGGCCGATCCAACTGGCGCAGGGCAAGGGTTATTTCAAGGACGCCGGGCTCGACGTGAGCTTCGCCGTCGGTCGCGGCGGCGTCGACGTGGCGAAACAGGTCGGCGCCGGCAACGCACCGCTCGGCGGCATCGTGGCGGACGGACCGATCATGGTCCGCGGCAACGGCGTGCCGGTGAAAATCGTCGCGGTGTTCGGCGGCAAGGGCTTCATGCAACTGGTGGTACGGGAGGATTCGGGCATCGAGAAGCCGGCCGACCTCAAAGGCAAGACCATCACGGTGATGTCGTTCCAGGACACTACGTTCTACGCGCTGCTCGGGCTGCTCGCGAGCGTCGGTCTCACCCAGAACGACGTCAATATCCAGTCGGTCGGCCCGACCGGCGTGTGGGAATTCGTGGCTACTGGAAAATCCGTCGGCATGGCCGGCGTGCCGGACTGGATTCCGCCGGTGCAGGCCGCAGGCGTGAAAGTGCGGGTGATTCAGACCGACGAGTACTTCCCGCACATGGCGCAAGGTATTGCTGCCTCTGACCAGATCATCAAAGACAAGCCGGAGATGATTCGCAAATTCGTCAAGGCGGCGCTGCACGGGATGAAGGACATGATGGACGATCCGGACAAGGCCGCGGACGAATTCGTGCGCTTCGTGCCGGAATGGAAGGGCAAGGAAGGCGCAGTCAAGTTTGCGTTCAACATGTACGCCAAGCTGGTCTATCCCGGACAGAAGGAGCTGGGCGAGGTCAATGCCGACCGGCTCGCCAAGCTGCAGGAATTCTACGTTGCCAAGGGCTTCATCCAGAAGGCGACGCCGGTCGACGAGCTCTATACCAACGCCTTCATCAAATAGGACGGCGCGGCCACGCTGCGCAACAAGCGCGTGAGCGACAGCCGCCGCCGGCGAGCTATTTCTTGTAGCCGTCTGTTCCCTGCCACCCATGCTTCGAAATATCGAAGATCACTCCGTCGGGGTCCTTGAACTTGCGCTCGAAATTGCCGTGCCGCTCATCGCCCAGGTCGAAGAAGAACTTGCCGCCATTTGCCTCGATGCGCTTCTCGGCTTCGGCAAGGTCCTCGACCTGGAAACCGAAATGATGCGCGCCCACGAAGGTCTGGCCCTCCTTGAGGTCGGATGCCTTGCTGCCGGCCGCGCCGGTGAAATTGAGCAGGGCGAGATTGATCACCCCGTCGCTCATATAGATCGCGGAACCGATCTCCAGATCCTCGCGGCCGATGCGCTTGAGATCGAAGACGTTGGCGTAGAATTCCGCCGACTTTTCGAGATCCTTTACACAGACCGCAAAATGGCGCAGACGGGCCATGGGAATCCTCCTCGCGGGCGCCGATTGCCCTTGCAGCGCATCATAGCGCCGTCGCCGCGGCGAGAGCTACCCTTCACGGCGCAATGACGTAATAATCCCTCGGTGAAGAAACGACACGCCGAAATCGTAGGTGCGGGTTTTGCCGGCCTTACCGCGGCTTGCGCGCTGGCGCAGCGCGGCTGGAGCGTACGCGTGCATGAGCGCGGCGAGCGCCTGCGCACAACCGGTGCAGGCATCTATATCTACGAGAACGGGTTGCGCGTGCTCGCGGCGGTGGGCGCCTACGACGCCGCGGTGAAGGGCGCGCCCTTCGCCCACACCCGCGAGGTGCGTGACGACCGCAACCGGGTGATCTCGGTGCACCGCTGGGTCGGCAGCCGCGTGTTCAGCATCGTGCGCCAGACGGTCATCAATGCGCTGGCGGCGGCGGCGGCGCGCGCCGGTGCCGAGATCGTCACCGGCTCGGTGGCGACCGGGGCGAGCGCCGACGGCAAGCTCGTGCTGGCGGACGGACGGCGACTGAGCGCCGACCTGATCGTCGCCGCCGACGGCAGCAATTCGGCGCTGCGTGACGGGCTCGGGTTGCTGGCGACGCGCAAATATCTGGTCGACGGCTCGACGCGCCTCCTAATCGCGAAGACCGCCGAGGAGCGGCTGTCCGCCGACGGCGCCACCACGGTCGAATACTGGTCCGGCAGTCGACGTGTGCTCTACACGCCCTGCAGCGAGACCGACGTCTATATCGCGCTCACGATGCTCGACAGCGACGCGCTCGCCAAGGCCACCCCGGTGCGCAAGGATGCCTGGAAGTCGTGGTTTCCGCATCTCGAGCCGCTGATCGAGCGCATCGGCAGCGAGGGCCGCTACGACCGCTTCGACCTGATCAAGCTCAGCCGCTGGTCGGCGGGAAAGGTGGCGGTGGTCGGCGACGCCGCTCATGCGCTGCCGCCGAACATCGGCCAGGGCGGCGGATGCGCCATGATGAACGCACTCTCGCTGGCGGTCTATCTCGACCGCGAGGCGGATGTGCCGGCGGCGCTGGCGACATGGGAACGCAACGAGCGCCCGGTGACCGAACACGCGCAGCGCGTGTCCTACCTGCTCGGCCTGCCGACCACCTGGCCGCCGGCCCTGCGCGCCATGGCACTGGCGGTGGCCGGGCGCTCGAAATGGCTGGTCCGCCAACGCACCAAGACGGCGCTGCACCGGCCGACAGGGACGACGCCTTAGCCGACATCGCGCCCGGCCCGAGCGACGCCCGGATTTTCACCGCGCTCCGAATATGTGCTGGACCGCGCCGTCGATGCTGGCTTCCGCCTCGCGCGCCGAGAGCGTCTTCTGCACCCCCAGGAGCATGCGCAGATGCGCATAGCCGCGCAGGAGCTCGAGAAACTCCTCGGCCGTCCGCCGCGGATTACGCAGATTGAGGGACCTGCGGCTGTTGTGGCGCTCGAGATAAGCGGCAAGCATGGCGATGCATGCCTCGGGTCCGCTCTTGTAGAACAGACGACCGAGCGCGGGAAACCTCCGACTCTCCGCGATCACGATGCGATGCAGCTCGATCGTGTCGCGCGCGAACAGGATTGCCACCATCTTGCGCGCGAAGCCGCGCAAGGCCTCCTCCGGCCGCCGCTCCAGCATTCGCTCCAGGTCCTCGTCGATGATGCGCTCGCACAGGTCGCGGATGACGCCGGCAAAAAGTTGCTCCTTGCTGCGAAAGTACCGGTAGACCGTCATCTTGGAGACGCCGGCCGCGGCGGCGATCTCATCCATGCTGGCGCCTTCGAACCCGTGCCGGAGGAAGACGTCCTTCGCGCCGCCGACGATGCTCGCCCGCTTGACATCGAAGCGCGTCACCGCGGACGCCACCGCACCGGAAGCCATCGACAGCGCTCCTTGCCGGAAATGATACTATCCAGTATCATCGCTTCACACACTGGATCAAGGACGAGCGGTTTTTGATCGGCTGCACCGGCCGCGCTTGCGTCACGAGAGCGACAGATGACCGACATCGAGGATGAACTTTCGCGGTTGATCGCGCCCGGGCGCGTGCACCGTCGGCTCTACACCGATCCCGCCATCTTCGACATGGAGATGCAGCGGATCTTCGATGCCGCCTGGATCTATGTGGGACACGAGAGCCAGATCAGGAATCCGGGCGACTATTTCGCCACCCAGATGGGGCGCAAGCCGGTCGTGCTGGTGCGCGACAACGACGGAACGGTGCGGGTGATCCACAACCAGTGCGCCCATCGCGGTGCGTTGGTGGTGGCGACCGACAAGGGCAATGCCCCGGAGTTCACCTGCTGCTATCACGGCTGGACCTACCATCTCGATGGACGCCTCAAGGCGGTACCGCTCAATCACGGCTACCCGCAAGGCTTCGACCCCAAGGATCCGAAGCTGGCGATGGTGCAGGCGCCGCGGGTGAAGAGCTATCGCGGCTTCGTGTTCGCGAGCGGCAAGAGCGACGGGCCGAGTCTCGAGGAATGGCTCGGCCACATGACGACTTCGCTCGACGACATGATCGATCGCGCGCCCGAGGGCGAGATCGAGGCCGCCGGCGGCGTGTTCAAGCACGCCTATGACGGCAACTGGAAGGTCTATTTCGAGAACCTGTGCGATGCCGCCCACCCGCTGTTCACCCATCGCTCCTCGATCGAGGCGGCGCAGCAGCAATCCGACGACGTGCACAGCGATGGGACCGGCGAGATCGCCATCCGCCAGATGCGCCAGAACGGCGCGCCCTACAGCTTCTGGGAGTCGCAGGTCGGCATCTGGACCTATCCCAACGGCCACAGCTATCTCGGAGACTATCACGACGATTCCAAGCTGGTCGCGGCGCTGAAAGACCCGGTGTTCCGCGACTACATCGCCGCGCTCGAAAAGAACAAGGGCAAGGCCGAGACCAAACGCATTCTCGAGGTACGCCGCTGGAACTCGAACATCTACCCGAATGTCTCGTTGATGAGTCAGTTCCAGCAATTGCGCGTCGTGCACCCGATCGCGGTCAATCGAACGGTCGTGCACACCTACAGCTTCCGACTTAAGGGCGCGCCGGAGCAGATGTTTCGCAACACCATCAGCTTTGCCAACATCGTCAACGGCACCGGCTCGCTCGTGCTCACCGACGATCTCGAGATCTACAATCGGCTCGACATGGGCATGTCGAGCGAAGGCGCCGAATGGCTGCAGATCGGCCGCGGCTATCGCAGCGACGTTCCCGATACGCATGGTGGCCGGCGCGGCAAGAACTCGACCAGCGAGGTCTATATCCGCAACATGCTCGATGCCTGGCTCGGGCTCATGACCGACCGGCAGGCGGCGCCGGCCCGCGCCGCTTCCTGATCCCGACCAGCACCATGGCAAAAGGCCGCAAGTCCAAGGCGAAGACCGCAGCGCGTGTGCGGCGCCCGTTACCGGCACCGCGCCCGCGCACGACCCGCGGCCCTGCGGTGACCCTCGACCAAGGGAGCTGCGAGCGGTTTCTGCTGCACGAGGCGCGGCTGCTCGATGAGGCCAGGTTCGACGACTGGCTCGCGCTGTTCACTCCCGAGGGCTGGTACTGGGTGCCGAGCGAGCCCGACCAGAACAATCCGCACGACACAGTCTCGCTGATCTACGATGACCGGCGCCTGCTCGAGACCCGGGTGCGGCGGTTGGCGAGCCCGCGCATCTATTCGCAGGAGCCGCGCTCGCGCACCAGCCGCATCGTCGGCAATGTCTCGATCGAGGACAGTGGCAGCGACGCCTGCACCGTGCGCTCGAAGTTCGTGATGATCGAATACCGCCGCGAGAGCCAGCGGCTGTTCGCAGGCACTGCCTTCCATCGTTTGGTATCGGCGGATGGCGGCATCCGGATCGCCTCCAAGCGCGTTGACCTGGTCAACTGCGACGCCCCGCTCGACGGCATCGTCGTGCCATTTTGACGGGCCGGCGCTACGGTCGCGTGTCCGGACAAGTGTAGCGAAGCGGAACGAGACCGGGCCCCGGCGCAAGACGCACCAAGCGGAGCGCGCCTCGAGCAGGACCTTGCGCCCGCCTGCTGCGCACGCCAGCGCTCGCAGCGACGCGAAAGCGTCTATTCCGGACCGGCATATTTGCCGGCAGTTGCCGGGAACATCGATTTGACGATCTTCATTTTCGAGATGTCGACGGTGGCATCCATGTGCAGGAAGATGGCGGCATCGCGCAGCAACTTCTCGACCCCGAAATCGAGCATGATGCCGTTGCCGCCGTGCAGCTCGACGGCGTGCTGGGCGACTTTCATGATCTCCTCCGACGCGAACACCTTGGCCATGTTGCACAGCGTGTCGGCGTCGGGTGCATTGTCATCGACGGCGCGGGCCGCGCGCTCGAGCAACGCGCGCACCGCTTCGATGCGGGTTGCCATGTCGGCGAGGCGCAACGCCACCGCCTGGTGCTTGATCAGAATCCGCCCGCCCTGCACGTAGTTCTGCACGTAATCGGAGGTCACTTCGAAGCACCGCACGCCGACGCCGAGATTCTTCGACGCCTGGATGATCTTTCCCGGTCGAAAATAGACGCCGGCCTGGCCGAGCGCGTCGTTCTCGACCAAGAGGTGATCTTCCGGTACCCGCATGTCCTCGAACACCAGCTCGCCGTTGTTCATGAACCGGCAACCCAACGTCTCGTTGCAGCGCGCGACCGTGAGCCCGGGCGTGTCGCGCGGCACCAGGAACGATGACGTGCCTTGCAGCATGCCGACCTTTGGATTGGTGTTGGCATAGACCACGTAGAGGCCGGCGTCGTAGCCGTTGGAGATGAACTGCTTGCGGCCGTTGATGATCCACTCGCCGTTCTTCCTGACCGCGCGGGTCTGCATCGCGGCTTCCGGCACGTTGTAGGGGAGCCAGCGGTCGGAGGCGCCGCGCGGCTCGGTCAGGCAATGGGCGAGCAGGAACTGCGGATCTCCGGTCAGGCGCTTGAACCATTTCTCCTGCAGGTGGCGCGGTGCGAGGTTGCGCAACAGCACCGAAACCTTCCAGTTCTGCACCAGCTTGTCGGACAGGCCGGAATCCCCGCGCGCGATTTCCTCGGAAATGAGCGCGAACGTCTGCACTTCCGTTCCCGGCTCGAGCTCGACGCCGCCGAATTCCTCCGGCACGCCGAGCGTGCGGATGCCGATCTTGTCGGCGCCGTCCAGGATTTCCGGCGGCAACCGGTTTTCCGGAGTCATGATCCATTC
>DASSJW010000476.1:0-2407 GCA_035690995.1 Xanthobacteraceae bacterium | reverse complement strand
CCAGCGACGAGACCGGCGATCTCATCCTGACGTATTTCAATGCGCGCAAGGATTACCTTCAGAAGCTCTTGCCGGTCGGCGAGCGCAGATACGTGTCGGGCACGGTCGCTCTCTACGACCACATGCGGCAGATGATACATCCCGACCGAGTCGTCGCCGAGGCCGATCTGGCCAAGCTGCCCCTGGTCGAGCCGGTCTACGCGCTGACCGAAGGGCTCAGCCTCAATCAGTTGCGGCGGGCAGCCGACGCGGCGCTTGCGCGGGTGCCGACATTGCCCGAATGGCAGGAGCCGAGCTGGGTTGCGCGCGAGCGCTTTCCGCCTTTCGCCGACGCGTTGCGTGTCCTGCACCGGCCCGCAGAACCCGCCGATCTCCTGCCGGAGGGATTGGCTTGGTCGCGGCTGGCATATGATGAGTTTCTGGCAGGCCAGCTCGCGCTCGCGCTGGTGCGCGCCCATTTGCGGCGTCCTGCCGGCCGCGCGACCACCGGCACCGGCCACATCAGGAAAAAGCTGATCGAGGCGCTGCCTTATTCACTTACGCCGTCCCAGACGCGCGCGGTCGGCGAGATTGTCGCCGATCTGGCCAAGCCAGAACGCATGCTGCGGCTGCTGCAGGGCGACGTGGGATCAGGCAAGACCGTGGTGGCCTTGCTTGCTGCCGCGGCGGTGATCGAAGGCGGCCGTCAGGCCGCCTTGATGGCGCCGACCGAGCTCCTGGCGCGGCAACACTTCAACACCATAGCGCCGCTGGCAGCCGCGGCCGGGATCAATGTCGCTATCCTCACCGGCCGCGAGCGCGGCCGGGAGCGCAAGGACATTCTGGAAAAGCTTGTCCTCGGCGACACCCACGTGCTCATCGGCACGCATGCGCTGTTCCAGGAGGACGTGGAATTTCGCGATCTTGCGCTCGCCGTGGTCGACGAGCAGCACCGGTTCGGCGTGCACCAGCGGCTCGCCCTCGCCAAGAAAGGTCAGGCGGTCGACGTGCTAGTGATGACGGCGACGCCGATTCCGCGCACGCTGGTGCTGACCTATTTCGGCGACATGGACATGTCCGAACTGCGTGAAAAGCCCGCTGGGCGTAAGCCTATCGATACGCGAACGATCCCCCTCAGCCGGCTTGAAGAGATGATCGCCGCCGCCGGTCGTGCGCTTGCCGAGGGCCGCCGCGTCTACTGGGTGTGTCCGCTGGTCGAGGTCACTGAAAACACCGACCTTGCCGCGGCGGAAGAGCGTTTCGCAGCGCTGAAAGAGCGCTTCGGTGCGATGGTCGATCTCGTGCATGGCCGGATGAAGGGTGCCGACAAAGACCGCGCCATGGAGCGCTTCGCGGTCGGCGAAACACGCCTCCTGGTCGCCACTACGGTGATCGAAGTCGGTGTCGATGTGCCGGAGGCGACAGTGATGGTCATCGAGCACGCCGAACGCTTCGGACTCGCCCAACTCCACCAGTTGCGCGGGCGCATCGGACGGGGCACCGAGCGTTCGACCTGTCTCCTGCTCTACAAGGGACCGCTCGGGGAAACCGCCAAGGCGCGCCTCAATATCATGCGAGAGACCGAAGACGGCTTCCGTATCGCCGAGGAAGACCTCAAGCTGAGGGGGGAAGGCGATGTGCTCGGCACGCGGCAGTCGGGCATGCCGGGATTCCGCCTGGCCCGCATCGAGGCGCACGGCAAGCTGATCGGCGCTGCGCGCGACGACGCCGCGCTCGTGCTGGCACAGGATCCGACGCTGGCTTCGCCTCGCGGGCAGGCGTTGCGCCATCTGCTCTATCTGTTCGAGCGCGATGAGGCGATCCGGCTGATCCGGGCGGGCTAAAGTTACTTGGCCGGCGCGGCAGCGCGGCTCGACTGCGCCATCTGCGCGACGCGCGCGGACTCGGCGAGCGCGGCAAGCTTCTTCTGCTGATCGGCAGCGCCGGGCTGCACCATTCCTGCCGACATCAGCAGGGTCATGGCGGCCTCGACCGTGATATCGAGATCGATGACATCCCGCCGCGGCACATAGAAAAAGAACCCTGTGGTCGGATTGGGCGTGCACGGCATGAACGCGGCGACGTGCTCGGTCTCCGGAAGCCGCGCCGCGATGTCCGCGCTTGCCGGATTCGACAGGAAAACCAGGGACCACATCCCGGGCGACGGAAACTCGACCAAGCCGACCCGGCGGAAGCTGGAGCCGCCCTTTGCAAACAGCGTCTCGAAAATCTGCTTCAGGCTCTTGTAGATCGGCCGGACCACCGGCATGCGATTGAGAATGTTTTCGCCGGCTTCGACCAGTTTGCGGCCCACGAAATTGGCCGTCAGGAACCCCAGCAGAGTCAGCGCGGTGAGCGCGATGATCAGGCCCGTACCTGGCACTTTCACCGGCAAATAGGTCTCCGGCCGATACGCCAGCGGAATGAA
>DASSJW010000475.1:0-2176 GCA_035690995.1 Xanthobacteraceae bacterium | reverse complement strand
CGAGGAGCCGGTGGTGAAGCGGTCCGAGAGCGAGACGAGGCCGACGAGGGGCGAGCACCAGATCACGATCTCCTCGGCGAAGCGCGACAGGTGCACCGCCGTGATCGCGGCGGCGGACAACGTCTCCAGGACGAAGTCGCGATCGGAGACCGCGTCGAGCGAGTTCGCCATCGGCCGCTCGAACCCGAGCGTCTTGGCGGTCATGTTGCGGTCGACCGGGAACGCGGTACCGGCCAGCGCCGCGGCGCCGAGCGGGGATTGGTTCGCCCGCTTGCGCGCATCGGCGAACCGGCCGCGGTCGCGCCCCGCCATCTCCACATAGGCCAGAAGATGATGTCCGAATGTGACCGGCTGCGCGGTCTGCAAATGGGTGAAGCCCGGCATCACGGTTGCGGCATGCTCCAATGCCTTCTCGGCCAGCGCCTGCTGGTAAGCGCCGAGGGCCTGGTCGAGGGCATCGACCGTCTCCCTGATCCACAACCGGAAATCGGTCGCGACCTGGTCATTGCGCGAGCGCGCGGTATGCAGCCGCCCCGCCGCCGGACCGATCAGCTCGGCGAGGCGGCTCTCCACGTGCATATGGATGTCTTCGAGCGCCCGCTTGAATTCGAACTTGCCGCTCTCGATCTCTGACAGGATCGTGTCTAGACCGCGCGCGATCTTGCGGGCATCGTCGGCCGCGATGATGCCTTGTTTTGCGAGCATCGCGGCGTGGGCTTGGCTCGCTGCGATGTCCTGGCGGAACAGGTGCCGGTCGAAATCGATGGAGGCATTGATCTCCTCCATGATGGCATCGGGGCTCGCGCTGAAGCGTCCGCCCCACATCTTATTGCCCATGACAAATCTACCTAGGTTTCCACATCTACCGAGGTTTCGCCGCGTATGACTGGACCCGAACAAGCAGCGCGAACGCGCGCCACCCAACGTCTTGTCATGGTCGTGGCCGGCGGTATTGCCGGCGTCGCCATCGCCCTGGCGGCGGTATACGGGATCAACACGATCCAGCGCAACGCGGGTGATACCGCCTGCGCCGGCGCCGCCGCGCTGGCCCAGCGCCTGGCGCCGCTCGCGCACGGAGAGGTGGCGGCGTTCGCGGTCGCCGATCCGCCGGTCCGCCTGCCCGATCTGGTGTTCCGGGACGCGGACGGCGCCGAGCGCCGGCTGGCGGACTGGCGCGGGCGCACCGTGCTGCTCAACCTCTGGGCCACCTGGTGCGTGCCCTGCCGCAAGGAGATGCCGGCGCTCGATGCGCTCGAGGGCAAGCTCGGCGGGCCGAACTTCCAGGTGGTAGCGATCAGCATCGACACGCGCGATCCCGAGAAGGCGCGCACCTGGCTCAAGGAGGTCGGCATCGGCGGACTCGCTTATTATGCCGACCCCAGCGCCAAGGTGTTTCAGGACTTGAAGATGGTGGGTCGCGCCGCCGGGATGCCGACCACGCTGCTCGTCGATCCGGCCGGTTGCGAGATCGGCACGGTGGCGGGGCCGGCGGAATGGGCGAGCGAGGATGCGGTGAAGCTGGTGAGCGCCGCGCTCAAGCCATAGCGCTTCCGATCGCAGTTCGGATTTCAGATTCATGTGGGGAGCACCAACGATGACCTGTCCGGCAAAAGCGCCATCCGCATCCATGAGCCTGGTCGCGGGCATGCTCGCGCTCTCATCCTCGGCCGCATTGGCCGAGTCGGTTGCCTCCTCACGCGTGATCAAGTGCGAAGGACCGTTCGGCCGGAATGCCGGTCATTCCGATCTGGTGAAGGCGTTCGGCAGCAAGAATGTCGTGGAGCAGGAGATCGACGGGGCGGAAGGCCAAAAGATCAAGGCGAGCGTGCTCTATCCCGACGACCCCAAGGCGCGCCTGGAGTTCATCTGGAGCGACGAGAAGGGGCGCCGCCGTCCGTCCCTGATCAGGGCGACGGATCAATCGGCCTGGGCCACCGCCAACGGCATTCGCATCGGCACGGCGCTCGCCGAGATCGAGCAGATGAACGGCAAGCCGTTCAAGCTCTCCGGCTTCGACTGGGACTACGGCGGCAGGGTCACGGACTGGCAGGGCGGCGCGCTGAGCAAGCCGCAACCCGGCGGCTGCATCCTGGGGGTCGATTTCGTCCACCCGGAGGACTCCCCGGAGGCGCATCTCGCCAAGGTAACCGGCGACGGCGAGTTCCTCTCCGACAAT
>DASSJW010000474.1:0-5847 GCA_035690995.1 Xanthobacteraceae bacterium | reverse complement strand
GCGTGCGCGGGATCGCGCTCTCGTTCGTGAATTATCTCGACGAGCTGCCCTACTTCTGTGCCGAGGTACTGCCGCGGCTGGTGCGGCTCGGAGCCCGCAGCCAGGTGCCGGCCAGCCGTTTTTCCTGATATATCGGTGGTCATTTCCACGGCCGGGAAGCCGCGATGCGGATCGCCGCCGCCACCATCAGAAAACCACATCAATCGGCGATGATTGTTCAATTGGCGGGCGGCGCGCGTTCAGGACAAGTCCAGGGACAACGCTCATGTCAGCGTCAAAAGCTTTCAGCTCGCGAGGACGCGCGCATCCGTCTGTGGTTCAGCCTGCGGCGGGATCGAACTCGGCCAGATTCGAAAATGCGGGGCCGGCGTTGAAAACCGGCATCGGCATTGCCGCGATGCTGCTCCTGCTCGTTCCCCTGATCACCGTTGCAGCCGACGCTCGCGGTGGCGGCGGTGGTGGGGGTGGCGGCGGCGGAAGAGGTGGCGGTGGCTTTGGCGGCCACATTGGAGGGGCCGGCGGCCATGGCGGAGGCTTCGCGGGTCGTGGTGGGGGAATCGGTTTTGCGGGGCGCGGCGGCGGTATTGGTTTCGCCGGCCGCGGCGGAGGTTTGGGGATCGGAACTCGTTCCTTCGGCGGGTCGCGCGTCGGCGGACTGGGCGGCGGCGCTCGTTCGCTCGGCGGCAGTCGTCTCGTCGGCCGTTCCGTTACATCCCCGCGCGCAGGTATCGCTGCGGCGCGGATCGGCAGCACCGGCAACCGTTTTGCCACCGCGTCCGCCCGCAACCTTGGCGTGGCGGGAACGCATTTGCGTGGCGCCAACCTGGGACGCGGAGTGTTCGGCAATCGCGCCATCGGCAACGTGGCTTTGCGATCGCACTTCGCTTCGGCCCGATTCCAAGGGCGGTTCTTCGGGTCGCCCTGGCCATGGTGGAGCGGCGGCCTGGTCGTCGGCTGGATCGGACCGGTGTTCTGGCCCTACGCCTATTACGATTTCTTCGATTACGTCTATTGGCCTTACGCCTACGACGACTTTTGGCCGTATGCCTACGACGACATCTACTACGGCATCTATGGCGGTTACGCTTATGCCGGCGGCGTAAGCGGTCCTGGCCGCAATGGAAGTCTGGGGCCGCGTCGCACGGCGAGGCCGAGCGGGGGCTCGGAGCGACGCGCCGCTGAAGTTTGCAGCGACAGCGCCACGGACTTGACGGATTGGCCGATCGAGCGAATTTCCGAGGTCGTGCAGCCCACAGATGCTCAGCGCCCTGCACTCGATGAATTGCGCGCGGCAAACGCCAAGGCAATCGACATTCTCAAGGCCGGTTGCCCGCAGGACCTCCCGAGCACTCCGACCGGGCGGCTGACGGCGATGGAAAGCCGGATGCAGGTGATGCTGCAGGCGGTGCAGACCGTGCGTCCGGCGCTCGACCGTTTCTATCAGTCGCTCAACGACGAACAGAAGGCGCGCTTCAACGCCGTCGCGCCGGGCGGCGATTCCGCCGCCCGCGAAGACCAACGCGACCTCACCAAGCTCTGCGGCGAGAGCACGCCGGGGGTGACCGATCTGCCGATCGACCGCATTGCGCAGGCGGTGCAGCCGACGCAGGTGCAGCGGACCGCCCTTGACGAATTGAAGGATGCATCCACCAAGGCGGCGGAGGCGCTCAAGGCGAACTGCCCTAGCTACCAGGCGCTCACGCCTACAGGCCGGGTCGAGGCCATGGAGAAACGGCTCCAGGCCACCCTCGGCGCGGTGTACACGGTGCAGCCCGCGCTGGCGAAATTCTACGACGGGCTCACCGACGAGCAGAAGGCGCGCTTCAATTCGCTGCGCTCGAAATCCCGCCCGGTCGGATAGGGCGCGCGGATTACGCGGGCGAGCCCGACCCCGCTGTGGCAAGGGCGGCCGATAACATCCTTGGGGGGAGCCAACGTGAACACACCGGGGCTGGTCGCTGGCGGCATCGCCGCAACGCTTTCGCTTGGGCTGCCCAATGCATCCGCACAGGAGCGCTCGCTCGACGAGATCAAGAAGGAGGTCATGCGTCGCGCCGGCCACATCAATCCGTTCGAGGGTATCCGCCGCGACGATGCCGAGCAGGTGGTCAATGCGCTCTCCAGCCTCGATCGCGACCACTGGGCGGCGGCGTGGTGCAAGGTCGGTCTGGCTTACGAGGCGAAGGCCGACGCGCGCGCCAAAGCAGGGGCCGCCGGCAAGGAGCTTGCCGAGCTCTACACCCTCGCCTTCGAATATTGCCATATCGGTCGCTACCCCGTCGCCAGCACGCCGGGCAAGAAGGAGGCCTATCAGCATTCGCTGCGTCTGTTCCGCAAGGCGGCGAAGCACTACCAACCGCCGCTTGCGATCGTCGAGATCCCGTTCGAAGGCAAGACGCTCGTCGGCTACCTGCAGATTCCTGCGGGCATCACCAAGCCGCCGGTGGTCATGCATTGGGGCGGGGTCGACGGCTGGAAGGAAAACCGCCAGCGGGCCTCGGGGTTTTTCCATCGCGCCGGCATCGCCACCTTGACGGTGGACATGCCGGGCACAGGGGAGAACCCCGTGCCCTATGGCGATCCGGCCGCCGAGCGCAGCTATTCCGCCTGGATCGATCATCTCACGCAACGCGACGACATCGACGGCAGCCGCATCGGCGTGTGGGGCGGAAGCTTCGGCGCATATTGGGCGGCGCGCCTCGCTTTCGTCGAGGCGAAGCGCATCAAGGGCGCAGTGTTTCACGGCGGTAACGTGCACTATGGTTTCCAGGAGAAATGGCTGGTGCCGGCCTTCACCACCGGCGGGGCCACCTACCTGTTTGGACCGGCGAGCCTGCTCGAGGCGCGCGGCCAGGCGATGGGGACGACTTCGATGGAGGAATTTCTCAAGGCGGCCCCCAAGCTCTCGCTCAAGGACATGGGGCTCCTCGACCGGCCGTCGGCCCCACTCCTCGGCGTCAACGGCAAGCTCGACGATCAGGCGCCGGTCGAGGATATCTATCTCCTGATGGAGCACGGCAATCCGAAGGAAGCCCGTATCTATCCGCAAGGCCACCACATGGGCCGCACCCCGGGCATGCCCGAGGACGAGATCCGCAACATGATCGTCGCTTGGCTGAAGGCGAAGCTGGAGAGGTAGGAGCCCAGCGCTTGCACCCCTTTGCTTTCTCCCTATAGTCCGCGCCGCTCGGTATCGTCGACCGCCACCGGGTCCCGCCCACGCGGGCGATGCCCCGCTCCGGCGGGTGATCCAATCATCACCGGGCCAACTGCTTGCGCGGTGCCCATCGAAAGTGCGGTCGATGCCAATGCCCGCTGCCGCGGGCATGAACGGCGGAAATGGTTGGAGCGCTGGATGCCTCAGGGCGACGGCAACACGCGTGACGTCAAGAAAGTGGTGCTGGCCTATTCCGGCGGGCTCGACACCTCCATCATCCTGAAGTGGCTGCAGACCACTTATGGCTGCGAGGTCGTGACCTTTACGGCCGATCTCGGGCAGGGCGAGGAGCTCGCGCCCGCGCGCGACAAGGCGCTCCTCCTCGGCATCAAGCCGCAGAACATCTTCGTCGAAGATTTGCGCGAGGAGTTTGTGCGCGAGTACGTTTTCCCGATGTTCCGCGCGAACGCGCTGTACGAAGGGCAGTATCTGCTCGGGACCTCGATCGCGCGGCCGCTGATTGCGAAGAAGCAGATCGAGATCGCGGAGAAAGTCGGCGCCGACGCGGTGGCGCATGGCGCGACCGGGAAGGGCAACGACCAGGTCCGCTTCGAGCTCGCCTATTACGCGCTCAAGCCCGACGTCACGGTGATCGCGCCATGGCGGGAGTGGGACTTGCGCTCGCGCGAGGCGCTGATCGCGTTTGCCGAGCAGCATCAGATCCCGATTGCGAAGGACAAGCGGGGGGAAGCGCCTTTTTCGGTCGATGCCAACCTGCTGCACGCCTCATCCGATGGCAAGGTGCTGGAGGACCCGTCGCAGGAGGTCCCCGACTACGTCTACTCGCGCACCCTCGATCCGGAGGATGCGCCGGACAAGGCCGCCTATGTCGCCATCGAGTTCGAGCGCGGCGATGCGGTCGCGCTCGACGGCCGCCGGCTCTCGCCGGCCAGCCTGCTGGCCGAGCTTAACGCGCTCGGGCGCGCCCACGGGATCGGCCGGCTCGACCTGGTCGAGAACCGATTCGTCGGCATGAAGTCGAGGGGCATGTACGAGACCCCGGGAGGCACCATCCTGCTTGCCGCGCACCGCGGCATCGAGTCGATCACGCTCGACCGGGGAGCAGCCCACCTCAAGGACGAGCTCATGCCCAAATACGCCGAGCTCGTCTACAATGGCTTCTGGTTCTCGCCCGAGCGCGAAATGCTGCAAGCCGCCATCGACAAATCACAGGAGTTCGTGACTGGATCGGTGCGGCTCAAGCTCTACAAGGGCAATGTCGCGGTCGTGGGACGAACCTCGCCCTATTCGCTCTACGATCAGGAGCTCGTCACCTTCGAGGATGGCAAGGTCGCCTACGACCAACGCGACGCCGCCGGGTTCATCCGTTTGAATGCGCTGCGGCTGCGGACGCTCGGGCAGCGCAGGAAGAAGCTGGGGAAGTAGCTCGCAGGAGATCTACTCTCCGGACTTCCGCGGCGGCCGCAAGGCCGGCGAGCCGAACGGCAGCGGCTGCCCGCGGGTTAGCGTCTCCGATATGTTGACGTCGACGTCGACGAACTGGACGCAGCTCTGCGGCTTGCTGTGCCGCGTTCCTCCCCGCCACTCTCCGTCGCGAAGCTGAATGTCGGTGATGCCATCGAGCTCGAAGCAGCGCCAGTCGCCTTTGGGCGGCAGCGGCCGTGAACTCTCCCCGCCGATCTGAAACACGAAGACGGCTTCGTGTCCGGTTGCGTTGTAACCCAGGATGTGCGGGCAGACCTCGCGAGGACGGTCACCGTAACTGAAACTGACCCGCTTGCGGGCGCGGATCGCTCTCCAGAGGATCCGGTAGGTCGCGCTTGGCCGTTTGCGCGGAACGACCTTGTATTCGCGGGGTGCGGCAGCTCTGACCATCTTCACCGTCAGCTTGCGGTTCTCGCCGAGATTCGGCTTCTTGCCCGTGATCCGCGCCTTGACGAATTCGAACGCGGCGACGGCGGCGCTCGCCGGGCCGTCCCACAGTTCGGCAGTGAGGGGACGCACGCGCAGCACGCACACATTTGGGTCGTCCGGTCCGTTCCACCACATGTCGTCGGTGGTTTTCCAGATCTCTGCGGCCTTGGCGTGATCGTGTCGGACCTCGGCGCGCGCGGTGATGGACAGATAGGCCTTGTCCCTGGCATCGACGAACACGAGCCCGACATCGTGTTCGGCCTCGATCTCGTGCTCCTTGCCGCTGCGCCGGTCGGTGACGAACCAGATGAGGCCGGCATCGCGCTCCGGTCGGGCCTCGACGGGCCGCGCCCGCAGACCGCCGGGGAAGGAGGTGGTCAGCATGGCGATGCCGACCTTCTCGATGATGTCCCAGACGCGATCGATGCTCGTGCTGTCTTTGCGGCCCATGGCAAACTAACCTCCGGATACCTCCGCGGTTCCGGGGAAGACGCCCCGTCGTCATGCCGGTGCGTGGCACACCGCCTCGACATTGTGGCCGTCGGGATCGAGCACGAAGGCGCCGTAATAGTTCGGGCGATACTGGGGCCGCAGGCCCGGCGCGCCATTCCCCCGGCCGCCGGCGGCGAGCGCCGCGCGGTAGAAGGCGTCGACCGTGCGGCGGTCATCGGCGGCGATGGCGACGTGCAGCGTGCCCTTGAGCCCGCCTTCGCCGCCAATCCAGAAATCCGGCTTTCCCTGCCTGCCGAAACCCG
>DASSJW010000473.1:0-2623 GCA_035690995.1 Xanthobacteraceae bacterium | reverse complement strand
GCGAGGTTTTCCTCGATCGCGAGCAGTTCGACCGCGAGCGCACCGCGCGGGTCGAGCTCGCTGCCCTGATCGATGCAACGTTTGGCTTGGCGCAACCCCGCCGCCGAGGCCTTGCCGATGGTAACGGCGATGTCCGCGAGCGCTTCGTCGAGCTTGCCGGCTTCGACGATGCGGGTCACCAGCCCCGCGGTCCTTGCTTCCTCGGCGGTCAGCTTGCGGCCGGTGAACATCAGGTCCTTTGCCAGGCGTTTGCCGAGCACGCGAGCGAGCCGCTGCGTCGCGCCGACGGTACCCCACAGCGCCTCCGGCGTGGAGAAGGTTGCTTGCGGCGTTGCGATGATGAAGTCGCACGCGGCGGCGATCTCGCTTCCCGAGCCGATCGCTGCCCCATGCACCACGCCGATGGTCGGCATCGGCAGCGCCTCGATCGCGTTGTAGGCCGCGTATCCCCGGAGCCGCCGGTTGCGCACATCATCGATGCTCATGTCCTTGCGCTCCTTGAGGTCAGCGCCGGCGCAGAACACCGGCCCCGTTGCGCGCACCAGCACCAGGCGGACGTCGCGATCGGCGGCCGCGGCGGCGGTGGCCGCGACGATGTCCTCGCACATGGCGCGGTTGAGCGCATTGCGGCTGTCCGGACGGTTGAGCGTAATGGTGGCGACGCCGTCGGCGAGGCCGTAGAGCACGGTGGTGAGGGTCATATGGCCTTTGCCTCTTTGAGCTGTGCAATGCGCTCGCGCGACAGGCCGAGCCGCTCGGCGAGAACGCTTTCGGTATGCTCGCCGAGAAGCGGCGGACGGTGCACGGTCGGATCGTCCCATCCGTCGAACTTCAACGGTACGCGCAACGCGGGGAATTCCCCGATCTGCGGATGGGTAAATCGTTCCACCAGTTCGCGCGCGGCGGTATGCTCGCCGGTGAGAATTTCATCTACGGCGTGGATCGGGCCCTGCGGCACGCCGGCAGCATCGAGCGCGGCGCCGACCTCGTCGCGGGAGCGCGTGGCGATGGCGGCGGTGAGCCTCGCCATGACATCATTGCGCCGTCGCAGCCGGCCGCTGTTGCTCAGCAGCTCGGCCTCGCTTCCCCAGGCCTCCAGCCCGAGCGCGCGGCAGAGCGGAAGCCAATGCTGGTCGCTCGCGGTGATGTGCAGATAGCGGCCGTCGGCGCACAGGAAGCTTGCCGAGGGCACGCGGCCGGGATGCTCGGTGCCCAGCCGCGGCGGCACCTCGCCCAGAGCGAAAAAACGCGCCGCGGCAAGCGTGAGCAGCGCGATCTGTCCGTCGAGCATGGAAAAATCGATGTGGCAACCAGCACCGCCGGCGGTACGTCCCTGCAAGCCGGCAAGGATCGCGATGGCCACCCATAATCCCGAGGTCAGGTCGGCGAACGGCAGCCCGGGCTTCACCGGCGGGCCGCCGCGCTCGCCGGTGAGGCTCATGATTCCGCCCATGGCCTGGAAAATGGTGTCATAGCCTTTGCGATGCGCAAGCGGGCCGCTCTGCCCGAACCCGGTACAGGAGACGTAGACGATGTTCGCGTTGACGGCACGGATCGCGCCGTAGTCGAGGCCGTAACGCTTGAGGGTACCGACCGGAAAATTTTCGAGGAATACATCGGCTTGCCGGGCGAGGTCGCGGATGATGGTCTGCCCTTCGTGGGCCCGCAGGTTGACCGTGACCGACTGCTTGCTCCGATTACAGGCGAAGTAATACGCGCTCTCGCTTGCGCCGCCACGCTCCACGAACGGCTCGAAGCTGCGGGTCTCGTCCCCGTGGTTGGGTTCCTCGATCTTGATCACGTTGGCGCCAAGTTCGGCCAGAATCATGCTGGCGAACGGGCAAGCGAGCACCCGCGAGAGGTCGAGGATGGTGACGTGCTGGAGCGGTTTCATCGCCTTGCCTCAAGACTTTTGAAACGCGCGCATGCGCTGGTTGATATCGCGGCCTTCCTCCAGCGCCTGCGCGAACGGCAGGTCGAGTACGCGATAGAACAACTGCTTGGTCGCGGCCATGGCCGGACGATGAACCGCGGCGAACTTTTCGCCGACCGCGCAGGCGTCCGCCATCAGTTCCTCGGGCGTGGTCACACGATTGACCATCCCCAATGCGCAGGCGCGCGCGGCATCGACCGGATCGCCCGCCGCCACCAGCTCGAAGGCCGCCTTGCGGCCGACATTGCGCACCAGATTGGCCATGACGATCGCGGCGACGATGCCGTGCTTCACCTCGGGATAGCCGAGCTTGGCGGTCGACGCCATCAGCGCGACGTCGCCGGCGAGGGCAAGCCCAGCGCCGCCGCCCATGGCCGCGCCGTTGATGGCGGTGACTACCGGTTTGGACAGGCGCGAAAAGATGCCGTGCAGGCTCATGGTGAGCTCGGCGCGGCTTTCGACCAGATGGGCCTTGTCGGGCGTCAGATCCTTGAACTCGGTCAGATCGGCGCCGGCGCAGAAGGCGGGTCCGGCGCCCGTGAGCACGATGCTGCGTACGCCGTCGTCGGCTTCCGCGTCGTGCAGGGCCGCGAGCAGGCATTGCGTGAGCGCGTGATTGAGCGCGTTGCGCTTGTCGGGTCGGTTCATCGTCAGGATGCGCACACCCCCGCGATCTTCAATCAACAACTC
>DASSJW010000472.1:0-3724 GCA_035690995.1 Xanthobacteraceae bacterium | reverse complement strand
ATTTCGCTCGCGCCCGCACGGGCCATCCGGTGCAATCTTCCAAAGGTGGTTCGTGGTCGCGCAGCACGGATTGGACGAGATCACCAAGGCCAAATTCCTGCTCGTGCTCCTCGCCTTTGTCTGGGGCTTGAGCTGGCCGATCATGACGATTGCTCTGGCCGAGATCAGCGTATGGACGCTTCGCGGCTTGGGGTTCTCGATCAGCGCGCTGTCCCTGTTCGCGTTGATCCGGCTGCAGGGCCGCAGCGCCGCCATTCCACGCGGCGTAACATGGCTGCATATCGTCGCGGCCTCCCTGTTCAACGTCGTCGGCTTCGGGCTGTTCAGCTCGTTTGCGTTGCTCACGGCCACCACCTCTCGCGTCGTGATCGTCAATTACTCCATGCCGATCTGGGCGAGCCTGATGGCGTGGCT
The DNA here is from genome assembly GCA_035690995.1 of Xanthobacteraceae bacterium. Lineage (GTDB taxonomy): Bacteria > Pseudomonadota > Alphaproteobacteria > Rhizobiales > Xanthobacteraceae > VAZQ01. The sequence goes on along the minus strand of DASSJW010000472.1, from coordinate 3,310 downwards.
GATTCTCGGCGAGCGTCTGAGCACCAGGGCGGCGATCGGTTTGGTGTTGTGCGTCAGCGGACTGAGCGTGCTCGTCTATCCGGTGGCGACGGAGCAGTCGGCGGCCGGGCTGCTGCTTGCGCTCTGCTGCGCGCTCAGCTGGGCCGCCGGCACGGTCTACATGAAATGGGCGCGCATGTCGGGGGACTTGCTCGCGATCACCGCGTGGCAGATCGCGCTCGGCGCGGTCGTCTTCGGAGTGGGGCTATTGCTGTCCCAAGGAATGCCGGCGCCGGCGGCGGTGTCGCTCAAAGCCGTTCTGGCGGTGGTCTACAACGGTCTGATCGGCACCGGTTTCGCCTACATCCTGTGGTTCGCCATCATCGAACGCTTGCCGACCGCAACGGCCTCGCTCGGCTCGCTCGCCACGCCGGTCGTCGGCGTCTCCGGCTCGATGCTGATGCTCGGCGAGCGGCCGACGACGGCGGACATGATCGGCTTTGCGCTGATCTTTGCCGCCGCCGTGTGCGTGCTAATGCAGCCCGGACGGCGGGCGGCGGCGCAGACCCCGTGAGGCGCGGATCAGACGGGTGCCCCGGTCAGGCTAAGGGTATGAACTGGTGAATAGCCCCGTGCTCGAGTCCACAACGGCGTGATCGATTCGCGTGCAAATTTAGTTCCTGACACAGCGCTTCAAGCGATGGCTCCAGTGGTAGCGTCCGCCGCAGCCTTGCTGGACAAGCGTCACGTCGTTCTGCTGACGGGTCAATCCAGCCGGGGAGGACGGCATGGCCCGTGCATCGAAACTGGTTGCCGCGATCGCCAGACCGGCCGCAAACATCAGCGCAAGTCTCTTAGGCATGATGATTTCTCCATTTATGAAGTGGAGATCGTAGGCAAGGAGCGGCTGCGTTGCTTGATACAAATCAATTGAACGCAAAGGCCGGCGTCGGTTGCCGGTCCGAGGCACGCACCCTGAGTGCGTCCTTGATATTCTCAGAATTTCAAACCGACGCCGGCCGTGACCGCGTGGGCGCGAAAGTTTTGCCGGAAGTCGCCATCGTAGCGCGCGAACATGTGCCCGCGGCCGGAGCGGCCGATCAACGCCACGCCGGGCTGCACGCTGTCGCGGTCCTCCTGTGCGGTCGCGATGGTGAAGCTCCCCGGCTGGCCTTCGAGCCCGGCCGTGATATCGCCCGACGAGGCTGACAGGCGATGAGTCCAGACCAGGTTCCCCTGCAGTCCCCAGCCCAATGATCCGATCGTCTTCAGGTCGTAGAACGCCACGGCGCCGAGCCGCGAACGCAGGCCGTCGCTGACCTGGTCATTCACCGTGAGGTCGATGCTGCCGGCATTGGTCTCGGTGAAACCGCGCCGGTTGAGCCAGCCAGCCATACGAGAGCCCGATGAACGGCTTCACCGCGGCGTTGCCGGCGCGCAGATTGGTCCCAACATCGAGCCGCGAAGCGACGCCGGGCGCCTCGGTCGATCCATTCGCCGTCCGGTTGATGCCGGTGTAGAGGCCCGGGAAGCCCAGGCCGGCATCCGGGATGGCAATCTGCCGGTTCACGTTGATCAGGGAGTAGGTCCCGGCGATCGCGCCGTCGATCAGCAGCGGCCCGAAGTTGGCGCCGCCGTAGGCGCCGAGCACGCCGGTGCGGACGTCACCCGTGCTGCCGCCGAGATCGCGCCAGGTCAGGTCGCTGGTCAGGTAGCCGCCGCCGATGCCGAGCACGAGGCCATCGCCGCCTTCGTAGCCGAGCCCGGCGAGCACGCCGCCGGTGCTGGTCCGGTAGCCCGGCATGGTGCTGCTGGTGTCGCGCGTGCCGAACGCCCCGAGCACGCGCCCCCAGGCCGTGACCCCGGGAGCGATCCCCGCCTGCTTCACCTGCGGGTCGGCGTAGGGCCACCGGGTGGCGTCGAGCCGGCCGCCGAAGGCGTCGAGGATCAGGGTTTGCTGGTTGCCGATGACCAGGGGCAGCGCGCCGTAGCGATCGGGGCTGAGCTGGTTGACCGCCGCCGCCAGCGGCGCCGGGTTGTTGGGGTTGGCGAGATTGAGCACGTCGAGCGACGTCAACACGCGGTCGAGATCGCTGTAGGCCGCGACGCATCGCTGATCGAGGTAGCTGCCGATGGCTTGCGCGTTGCCGGACAGTCGGGGCCCGTAGACAAGAACCGGGCCGCCGTTGTCCGGGGTCGGCAGGATATAGTTGGTTTGCGGGACTTGAAAGTTGCCGGTCACCTGCCTGCCGACGAAGTATTGCGTCCCGCCGCCGCTGCCCCAGAACAAACCGGTGCTCGCGTCAGTAATTGGACCCGCGATGCCGCTCCACATTTGCGTTCCGGCGGGGACAACGACCAAAGCGATGGCGTTGTTGCGCGGAGTGGGCGGCTGGTTCGGCAGGGCGAACAAATCATTGTACTGTGCGCGGGTCAGACCGCGCAACTGCGCGAGCGGTAGCAAGAAAGAGCCGACCGAGCCGGCTTGCGGTTGATCGGGGTTGTAGAGAAATGTGCGGCCGGCGAGGAAGGGTTGATTGTTGGAAAGCGTATAAGCGGGGCTGCCCGATAGAAAAGACAGGGTGCTCGGGGTATTTGTGCCTGTCTGGACAAGAATGTTGTTAAAAAAGTCGGCAGTCGTGCTGTTCAGCACAGTACCGCCCGGGACAATGGCAGGGTTCGCCGTGCTGCACAGCAGGGCCGCGGCAGGAGCCGCGCCTCCGAAGGTCAGCGCAAGGCCAAGCAGCCCCCCTCCAAGTCGCGACCAGGATAGACCAGACCTCTGAGTGTAGACAGGATCGGTGGGCGCTTTCCGAGCGGATTGGATCGACGTGAGCATCTTATCGCTCCCCCGCGGAGTACAGTAGGGTCCGGCTTGCACGCCGCGCACGCCCTTTGTTCCGAGGCCTTCTTTTCATACGCCCGCGGATCGCAAAACGTTGTGATATTCGAGCGACAGCTCGCAATTTTTTGCGACTGCCCGCAGGCGCTTGAGCTGAGCGGCTTCGGCAAGACGGTGACGTTTGCCGATCAGCGCGTCGGTCCGCCGTCTCCATGATGTGTCGACGCGCCGAGACGTGCGCGCAGCTTTGCGCCATTCACGCCACGCGGAGATCAGGTCGCTTCCCCGACGGCCGCCGTCGCTACGGCGGTGACGAATGCGATCTTCGCCGTCACCGGCAAACGCATCCGCGCACCTTGCCGATCGACCCCAAGCTGCTGAAAATTTCAGACGCAACGCGTTGAAGGGTATCGGCGCGTGCGTCGAACGCGCAAAATTCAGGGACGTCAACCGCCCCCGCGCGCTGAAGCGCTTGTGCGGATCAACGAT
>DASSJW010000471.1:0-2110 GCA_035690995.1 Xanthobacteraceae bacterium | reverse complement strand
GTGTTCAGGAAAGGTCACCGCATCCGCCTCGATGTGCAGCCGCGCGACGGCGTCGGCAGCGCCTCCTACATGCACTATCACGCCGACTACAACGCCGGGACCAATACCATCCACGCCGGCGGCGACAAGCAATCGTATCTTCTGCTGCCAGTCATTCCGGCAGCGTAGCAACGGGGAGGGCAACCATTGCCTCGGTGTCATCGTCCGCGCGAGCGGATGATCCGGTAATCGCCGAACGGCGCGCAGGTGAGGGCGAACGCGCGGCGTGACTCGATGCCGGTCTGGCGGGCCAGACGACCGCGGCTCATGCGACGGCCATGTCAGTAGGTAGGCAACGAGAGCTTTCGCAGATGCCGTTCTGGCGCCTGCTCGCGCGCCGGGACGTGCTGGCGGGCCTGCTCTTTGTCGGCGTCGCGGCGCTGGGCTTGTGGCTCTCGCGCGACTATCCCATCGGCACCGCGTTGCGCATGGGCACCGGCTACGTTCCCCGGCTGTTGTGCTGGATCCTGCTCGGCCTCGGCGCCATCATTCTCGTCCAGGGACTGCGCGAGGCGCAGGCGGAGCGCCCGCTTTCGTTCGCCGACATGTCGGCATGGCGGCCGGTCATCTTCGTCACCGCCAGCCTGGTGATTTTCGGGCTCAGCATCGAGCAGCTCGGGCTCGTGGTCTCGATTCTGCTGCTGATCGGCGTCGGCGCCGTAGCGGCACGCGAATTGCGACCGATCGAGACCGTGGTGGCGGCGCTGGTGTTGATCGTTCTCTCCTGGGGCATCTTCATTCTCGGGCTGGGGCTGACCATTCCGGTCTGGCCGGAGTGGTAGATGGAGCTCATCCACAACCTCGCGGTCGGGTTCGGCGTGGCGCTGACGCCGGCGAATTTGTTCTTTGCGCTGGCCGGCGCGCTGATCGGAACCTTGATCGGCGTTCTTCCCGGCATCGGCCCGATCGCGACCATCGCGATGCTGCTGCCGCTGACATTCCATCTCGAGCCCACGTCCGGCCTGATCATGCTCGCCGGCATCTTCTACGGCGCGCAGTACGGCGGCTCGACCACCGCCATATTGGTGAACCTGCCGGGCGAGACCTCGTCGGTCGTCACCTGCATCGACGGTCATCAGATGGCGCGGCAGGGACGCGCCGGCGCGGCGCTGGCGGTGGCGGCGCTGGCCTCGTTCTTTGCGGGCTGCGTATCGACGATGCTGATCGCCACGTTCGCGCCGCCGCTCGCCAAGGTCGGCCAGTCGTTCGGGGCGCCGGAATATTTCTCGCTGATGGTGCTCGGCCTCATCGCCGCGGTGGTGCTGGCGCACGGCTCGGTGATCAAGGCGATTGCCATGATCATCCTGGGACTGTTGATCGGCCTCATCGGCACCGACGGCAACACCGGCGGCACGCGCTTCACCTTCGGCATTGTCGAGCTCACCGACGGAATCGACGTCGCCACCCTTGCCATCGGCATCTTCGGCATCGGCGAGATCATCACCAACCTGACCAGGCCGCAGGAGAGCCGCGCGCTGGTGACACAGAAGATCACCCGGCTGTGGCCGACGCGCGAGGATTTTCAGCGCGCGTGGCCGGCGACGCTGCGCGGCACCGCGCTCGGCTCCGTGCTCGGCGTGCTGCCTGGCGGCGGCGCTACGCTGAGTTCGTTCGCGGCTTATGCGCTCGAAAAACGATCGTCGAAACATCCCGCGCAATTCGGCAACGGCGCCGTGGAAGGCGTGGCCGGACCGGAATCCGCCAACAATGCCGGCGCCCAGACCTCGTTCATTCCCATGCTGACCTTGGGGATTCCGGGCAACGCGGTGATGGCACTGATGATCGGCGCGCTTACCATCCATGGTATCCAGCCCGGCCCGCAGATCATGACCGAACGGCCCGGCATGTTCTGGGGCATGATCGCCAGCATGTGGCTCGGCAATCTGATGCTGGTGATCATCAACCTGCCGCTCATCGGCATGTGGGTGCAGCTCCTCAAGGTGCCGTACCGCTTTCTCTATCTCGCGATCCTGTTGTTCTGCGGAATCGGCGTCTACACCGTGAGCAACAGCTCCGCGGCCGTGCTGCTGGCGGCGTTTTTCGGCGTGCTCGGCTACGTCTTCACGCGGCT
>DASSJW010000470.1:0-9322 GCA_035690995.1 Xanthobacteraceae bacterium | reverse complement strand
TCGATTTCCGTCTGAGCGAGCCACGGATAGGCCGGCATGACCGTTCCCGGCACCACCGACTTCGGCGCGTTGAGGTGATCGCGATGCCAGTCGTCCGAGTATTTCCCGCCGATCCGCGCCAAGTCCGGACCGGTACGTTTGGATCCCCACTGGAATGGGCGGTCATACATGCTTTCGGCCGCGAGCGAATAGTGCCCGTAGCGCTCAACCTCGTCACGCAGAGTCCTGATCATCTGCGAATGGCAGTTGTAGCAGCCTTCGCGCACATAGATGTTGCGGCCGGCAAGTTCCAGCGGCGCGTAGGGGCGCACGCCATCGGCCTTTTCGATCGTGGTCCTCAAATAGAACAGCGGCGTGATCTCCACGAGGCCGCCGATCGCGATCACGATCAGCACGCCGATCACGAGCAGGATCGAGTTGGTCTCGAAGATCGCGTGCTTCTTCCAGAGCGACATTCCCACCTCCTCATTCGGCCGGCACGAGCGCCGGTTGGTCGGCGGGAGCAACAGCCTCGCGCGGATGCACAGTCCGCCACAGATTCCAAGCCATGATCAGCGCTCCGATGAGAAAGAGCGCTCCGCCGAGCGCGCGGATGACATAGAAGGGATGCATCGCCTCAACGGTTTCGATGAAGGAGTATTCGAGGAAGCCGAGCTTGGTATAGGCGCGCCACATCAGTCCCTGCAGGATGCCGGACACCCACATCGCGGAGATGTAGAGCACAATGCCGATGGTCGAGATCCAGAAGTGCCAGTTGACGAGCTTGAGCGAATAGAGACGCTCCCGATTCCACAGCCACGGCACGAGGCAATAAATTGCGCCGAAGGAGACGTAGCCTACCCATCCCAATGCACCGGAATGCACATGCCCGATCGTCCAGTCGGTGTAATGGCTGAGAGAGTTGACCGACTTCACCGACATTAGCGGTCCCTCGAACGTCGCCATGCCGTAGAACGCGACCGACACGACCAGCATGCGCAGCACCGGATCGGTGCGCAGCTTGTCCCATGCCCCCGAGAGCGTCATGATGCCGTTGATCATTCCTCCCCACGACGGCATCCACAGCATGATGGAGAACGTCATGCCGAGGGTCTGCGCCCAGTCCGGCAACGCCGTGTAGTGGAGGTGATGGGGGCCGGCCCAGATATAGAGGAAGATCAGGGCCCAGAAATGGATGATCGAGAGCCTATAGGAATAGATCGGCCGTTCCGCACGTTTCGGGATGAAGTAGTACATGATGGCGAGAAATCCGGCCGTGAGGAAGAATCCGACCGCGTTGTGGCCATACCACCACTGCACCATGGCATCCTGTACGCCGGCCCAGACGATGTACGACTTCGGCGAATACACCGACACCGGGATGGCCGCATTGTTGCCGAGATGCAGCACGGCGATCGTCAGGATGAATGCGAGATAGAACCAGTTGGCAACGTAAATGTGCGGCTCTGTGCGCCGCATGATGGTGCCGATATAGACCAAAAAGTAGGTGACCCAGACGACGGTCAGCCATAGATCGGCATACCATTCCGGCTCGGCATATTCCTTCGACTGGGTGATGCCCAGAAGATAACCGGTGCCGGCGATGACGATGAAGAAATTATAGCCCAGGACGACGAACCACGGCGCGATATCTCCCGCAAGTCGAGCGCGGCAGGTTCGTTGCACTACATAGAAAGACGTACCAAGCAGCACGTTGCCGCCGAAGGCGAAGATCACAGCGGAGGTGTGCAGCGGCCGGATGCGTCCGAACGAGATCCAAGGAAGATCGAAATTAAGGATCGGAAAGGCGAGTTCGAGCGCCGCCCACAGCCCGACGGTGAAGCCGGCAATCCCCCAAAAGACGGCCGCCACCGTGGCGAACTTGACCGGCCCCATGTTGTAATTGGGCTTGCCCTCGACCGTTAGGGGCGGCAGCTCTACCGGACGTTCGTAGTAGCGATTGACGATCGCAAACACTGTGACAATGCTGGCCGCCGCCGCGAGCCAAGCGTGGAACGCATATTCCGGCGTGTATGCGTTAGCGGCCACGAAAATCGAAGACACAGCGAGCGCCACGAAGGCGAGCGCCGTCCCGCCCTCGCCGATAGTCATATTCTTTGCTGTGACGGTAGAGCGCATACTGTCCTCGCCTCAATGAATAGCCGCCGCATCGCGAACGCAGCCATCGCGAGCAACATGGTGCGGTGCGGAAACATCAGCTTTGATGCAGATCAAACGCCGAAGCGATCATGCCGTTTTCGAGGCTTCAATGCCGAAGCGCGGCCCGCGGCCAGTCCCGCGGTGCTGGTTGCATTTTCAGCACCGTGACCATCCGACGACCAAAGGCTATAAGGAGAAGAGGCGCGGCGAATCCGGCGATATCTTCACACCGACCAGCAGGATGCGTCGAGCGGTGAGCGCCGCAAGAACGATAGCGCTGCTCGCTAGGCACCCACGCCATAACACGCAGGGCGCCGCACGGCTGGGGCGCCCCAGACGAGACGGTGCGCCTTTCAAAGTATCAGCTCCCCCGCAGGAGAGCACGACACTCAGCGTTCGAGTGTCTTCAGGTAGGCGATGACATCGGCTACCTGATCTGGCTCGAGCCGAAACTGCGGCATGGTGGGATGACCCGCAATGATCCCTTCGGACAGAGGACGTTGGAGCGTTTCGATCGGATATTTGAGATGCAACGTGCGGAACGGCGGCGCGATTCTAAGCGAGCTCTCGCTCACCTGGTCGATCGAATGACATTGCGCGCAGTGAACGCGCACAAATGTGAGGCCGCGTTGCGCCGCAGGAGCCTGTTGCGCGAAGGCGGTGCCACCGGCACATAGAAGAGTGGCAGCCAGCGCCAGGATACGCCGTCGCAGCCAGGCCGCATATTTCGGTTCCATTCGATTGCCTTTCATCTTTGCAGCCGCTGGCGTCAGGGCTCGAGGCTCTTAAGATACGTCATGATTGCGTCGACTTGGTGCCTCAAGTTGGGGACCGAGCCGCTGCCCGTATGAATTCCGTCGACCAAAAGGCCGTCTGCAGATCTGCGACAGCATACTTGAGACGCGGGATGCCTCAAGTCCGCGCAGAACGCTTCCATGTCCTGAATTTACCGGGTCTTGTGGCTGGCGCGCGCGGTCACCAAGGCATCGAACGTCGGCACGTTGGGGCAATAGTCCCGCCAGTTCGAACTGCCGGGATCATCCGCAAGATCATGCCGGCATTTTCCTCGGCTTGCACAAAAGCTACACACTCGCTGCAAATCGCGGATGACGTCCGGCTCCACGCGGGCGATCCCGGTGGCGTCGAGATTGATCTGCTGCATGCGCTTGGAGAGCAGGTCCGAAGAGCCCGGCCACTTGGCGGCGAGCGCGCGGAACTCCGTCGCGCTGACCCCTAGATCGCCGGCGATGCGCGCCTCTTCGGCAGGGCCGTAGCAATCGAGCGCCACCATCGTTCTGTGCCTGCCGTTCCAGTCTCGCCACCACCGGACGAGCCGGCGGAGGACATTATCCGTGGTATTCGCCGGGCAGGACATCTCGGCCTCCAAGCCGATTCAGCGAATCGGCATCCGTATCCGCAATGTCACGACCATCGCCGCGGGCATAGCGGTCATTCCAGAAACCCCTCGCCGTGCTCAGCAGCATTGCAGCCTCCCCTACATCCGCCCATGTTGAACGGTTGGACCTATGCGTTCAATCGAGTTAGGGCGGACCGATTGCGCAGCACGATTCGGCGCGAAGTCGGCAGCTCGATCGCGGCGGCTTTCTCCAATTGCGTCAGTGTACGTGAGACAGTTTCGATGGTCAGCCCGAGATAGTCGGCGATATCCTGACGCGACATCGAAAGCTCGATCGCTCCGCCGCCGGCTGCGCGCCCGGCCATTTCCAGCAGAAATCCAGCAACCCGCTCCTGCGCGCTCTTGATAAGGACCATGATATGGTCCTGCACGCGCTGCAGCTCCCGGGCGGTCAGCGCCCACATCTGCCGCGCAATGTCATTGTCCCTTGCCGCGAGCGCAACCACGGTGCTGCGCCTGATCACAATGATCTTGCAATCGGTGATGGCTTCGGCGGAGAAGGTATGCTCGTCCCCAGTTTCGAACCCGAAAAGGTCCCCAGGGAGATGGAAGCCGCCGATTTGCCGGCGCCCGTCGACCAGCACCTTGTAGGTCCGGACTGTTCCACTGACGACTTTGTAGAGGTAGTCGGCCGGTTCGTTCTCCCCATAGATTTCGCTATTGCGGGCAAATGGCACCAGCGCGCCCATCAGCTCGATGGTATCGACGTGCGCATCTTTGCCCATCGGCGACGCTTGCTGATACTTCGTTGCTGGTTGCTTGACGGAACCGGCGCGGCTGATTGTCTGCGTGTGCATGGCTCGTGACCTCCACCGTTTACTGGAGGATTGGTAGCCCCCGAGCCGCGGATGGAAAATTCCGATAATGTCCCTAAGGGCTATCCCGGAGGGCCAGGGCGAGCGCGGGCCGTCACGGGAACCGCCCCCGCCAACGCTTTGAATGCAGGCCCTATTTTCCACCGCGGGTACCGCCCCGGCATGCCGTCTCCGCCCTTCCGGGCCCCCTAGATTTGACGTTCGCAGTCCGCAGTCAGACCGACCTAGATGCTCGGGCGCGTCTCCCGCTGCATGACCTTGCCAGCGGGCGTCAGGCCAGACCGTGTCGGATCAGGACCCAGATATGGCGGGCGCTCTGCTCATCCTCCTGCGAGGCAGAACGAGCACACGACAGCGCGATGCGTTATTGGCTCGCGTTCGCGTTGCCCCCCGGCGATCGCGGCGACATTCGCTCGGCTTCATCGAGCAAATTCAAGGCCACCAGGATCCGTCGCACAATCTCACGCGGCTGTGGCTCGATCGAGACAACGACTGGATTCTCGTCCGGTCCTGGCTCCTCAAGCGCCTCAAATTGGCTGTGCAGCAGATCTCGCGGCATGAAATGGTCATGACGGGTGGCGAGACGGCGTGCGATGAGAGTCTCATCCCCTTTGAGATAAACCAGGCGGACGTCCGGCCGGTTCCCAATCAGGACATCGCGATATCGTCGTTTCAATGCGGAACAGGCAATGACGCCGTGCCCGCCCGATCGGCGCGTTTGGTCGATCCAGGCGGCAACCGCGTCCAGCCAGGGCCAGCGATCCTCATCGGTCAGCGGAATGCCGGCGTGCATTTTGTCGATATTGGACGCCGGATGAAACCAGTCTGCATCTTCGAATTCCCAGCGAAGGCGCAGAGCGAGAAGCGCTCCGATCGTCGATTTCCCGCATCCCGAAACGCCCATCACGATCACAACCACGGGGGCTGGAATTGAGGTACCTTGTGTCGCTCGAGATCCCCGGGGCATTAGTGCACGCTTTCTATGCTACAGCACGCCGTTCGGCCGGCCGGAGCATTCGGTCGGGCGTAGCTGCGGCGATTGTTCGCTGCCGTATGCACGTGCAAACTCCTCCGTTTCCATCGCCGCCTTAGCGCGCTCGGGAGATTAGAGTATGCGGACCCTGACGGTTTCACGAACATCGCCGCCGTGCGCCAAAGGGGAAAAATTCCGCTAATGTAGCCAAGGGTTCCGCTGACCGCGGCAAATGACAGTTTGACGGGCCTGCAATGAAGACGTTTCTTGCGCATTTGGACGCTAAACCCGGCGACACCGGTCGGCCGAGCGGTGTCAAACACTGGCTTCTGACCCGCCAAGACGTGCTTCGGTACGGTATGGCGCCGCTCGCCGTAGCCATCGCTTTCGTTGCACGTGTGGCGCTCACGCCGATCCTGCAGGCCGACTCGCCCCACCTGCTTTTCGTGCCTGCGGTTCTGCTCGCGGCCGGCCTCGGCGGTTTCGGGCCGGGTCTGTTGGCGACCGGCCTCAGCGCGCTGCTGGGCTGCCTTATCATTCCGACCTTTCCCACTCTCACGGTGCCAGAGCTCGTCGATGCCCTGGCGTTTACCCTGATCGGAGTTGGAGTTGCGTGGGGCGGAGAGCAACTGCAGCGCAATCGCATTAAAGCAGCGGCGAGCGACGATGACGCGTTTGCGCGCGAGGCTCATCTAAAATCGATTCTCGATACCGTGCCGGATGCAATGATCGTGATCGATGAGCGCGGGATCGTCCACTCCTTCAGCTCGGCGGCCGAGCGGCTATTCGGCTATACCCCGGCGGAAATTCTCGGCACGAACATCAAGCGCTTGATGCCGACGCCATACCGGGAGAATCACGACGCCTATCTCGAGCGCTACCTTCGCACCGGAGAGCGCCGGATCATCGGAATTGGACGACTCGTCGTGGGTGAGCGCAAGGACGGTTCGACCTTTCCCATGGAGCTTGCCGTCGGAGAGATGCGCTCGAGCAATCAGCGCTTCTTCACCGGATTCATACGGGACCTCACCGAACGGCAGCAGACCGAGGCAAGGCTCCAGGAATTGCAGTCCGAGCTTGTCCATATCTCGCGATTGACCGCTATGGGCGAAATGGCGTCCGCGCTGGCTCACGAGCTCAACCAGCCGCTCTCCGCCATCGCGAACTACATGAAAGGTTCTCGCCGCATGCTCGAGGGTGGTACCGACGATCGCTCCGCCTTGTTGCGCGATGCCATGGACAAGGCCGCCGAGCAGGCCCTGCGTGCAGGGCAGATCATTCGCCGCTTGCGCGACTTCGTGGCCCGTGGCGAAAGCGAGCGTCGGGTCGAGAGCGTCAAGAAGCTCGTCGAGGAGGCGAGTGCCTTGGCGCTTGTCGGCGCGAAGGACCAGGGCGTTCGCGTACGGTTCCAATTCGACCCCAGTGTCGATCTCGTATTGGCCGACAAGGTGCAGATTCAGCAGGTCCTGCTCAATCTGCTGCGAAACGCCGTCGAGGCAATGGAGGGCTCGCCAACACGCGAACTCCTCATTTCGACGGCGTCCGACAAGGACGGTATGATTGCCATCAGCGTCACCGATACCGGCCCTGGCATCGCACCGGAAATGACGTCTCAACTGTTCCAGCCCTTCGTAACGAACAAGCGGCACGGCATGGGCGTCGGCTTGTCGATCTCCCGCACCATTGTCGAAGCCCACGGCGGACAGATCGAGGTGGAGCCCAATCCCGTCGGCGGGACGATCTTTCGCTTCACGCTGCGGGCCGTGACTCAGGAGGATTTCCGCGATGCCGTCTGACAAGGCTGTCGTCCACGTCATCGACGACGATGAAGCCATGCGCCAATCGCTGGCCTTTCTTCTCGGGACGGTCGGCATGAAGGTACAGACCTATGAATCCGCTATGGCATTTCTCGCCGTTGCGCCCGAGATCAAGTCAGGTTGCATCATCACCGATGTGCGGATGCCCGAAGTCAGCGGCCTCGATCTCCTGCGGCGGGTACGAGAGCTTGAGCTCGGCATCCCGGTGATCATGATCACCGGTCACGGCGACGTTCCGCTGGCGGTGGAGGCAATGAAGATCGGAGCCCTCGATTTCCTTGAAAAACCCTTTGATGACGAAGTGTTATTGGCATCGGTACGATCTGCGCTGAATCAGCTGGATCAGGATCAAAGGCGCCAAACGGAACGCAGCGACATCCAGGGTCGACTTGAAACCCTGTCGAATCGCGAGCGCGATGTCCTCGAGGGCCTCGTCGCCGGCCATGCCAACAAGCAGATTGCCTATGACCTCGGGATCAGCCCACGTACGATCGAGATTTACCGGGCCAATCTCATGACCAAGATGCAGGCGTCGAGCCTGTCCAATCTCGTGCGTATGGCGCTGATCGCCGGCATTCTTGGCTCCGGCGGGCCAAAGGCGCCATAGCCGCCGGCGCCCGGCCGATTGTTGCTCGCGCCTGTTTGAGCCAGATCAAAGCCGCCGCACGCCGTCTCGTGCTTTCTGGTCCGCAGTCGATCAGCAGACCTGCGGGTGCGGCGCACGTCATGAATACAGAAAACGGTTCTTGGGCTTCGGGGGTTGTGGTCCTCGTCATCGACGACGATCCGGCCGTTCGCAATTCGCTCAAATTCTCGCTCGAGGTCGAGGGCTTCAAGGTCCATAGCTACGCCACCGGAACCGAGCTCCTGGGCGCCGGCGAGCTGACACCCTGCAGCTGCCTTGTCGTCGATCAGAAAATGCCGGGAATAAGCGGGCTCGACCTGATTGCACTGCTGCGCGAGCGGCATTGGTCGCCGCCGGCAATCCTGATCACCAGCGGTCCCAGTCCGTCGCTACGCGAGCGTGCCAGGAAAGCCGCCGTCCCCATCGTCGAGAAGCCCCTGCTGGGGAATGCCCTGGTTGAAGCGATTCATCAAGTGGTCGGCGCCGGACGGAGCTAACTGAGAATGTGCGTCCATCTTCGTCGCTGGCGTCTGCTCGCTGCCCTCGCCATAGGCGCGGCGGCCATATCCTCGGCGTGGGCGCAGGAGAGCGGCGCGTCACTCAAACGCGGCGAGGCGTTGCTGGCGAAAAACTGCGCTCGCTGTCATGCCATTGGCGGCGCCGGCGCCAGCCCGCATCCGGAGGCTCCGCCGTTTCGGACGCTGTCGCGCAGGTATCCGATCGATGGCCTCGCAGAAGCCTTGGGAGAAGGCCTGTTCGTTGGGCATCCCGACATGCCTGAATTCGCCTTCAACTCACGCGACGTGGGGGCGATTCTCGCCTATCTGAAATCGATTCAAGAGCGTTGAGAGGCCGGTCTTCACAGTGCCTCGTATTGCTATTGACTTGAACCATTGTCATGAGGGGAAGGTGCAGGAACTACCTTTGGAATCGGCAGGGAACAGGCCATGTCCATTGCAGCGATAATGGTCCACCTCGACGCCGAGCGCGACTGCGAACAGCGGGTCCAGGTCGCGCTCGATCTGGCGGACCGCTTTCAAGCAACCCTCATTGGGGTTGCCGGCTTGTCCCTGCGGCCCGCTTTCGCCGCCGGAGGCGTCGTCGTCTACGGTGAACCTACGCAGCATGACTATCGCATGATGAGGGCACGTTTCGACGAGATGGGCAAAAAGTTCTGTGTCCAGGGCCAGCATCTCAAACAGGTCGAATGGCGCACAGCTCTCGAACTACCATCCGAGCTCGTTGCACGAGAGGCCAGGGCGGCGGACGTCGTCCTGGTGGGGCAGACGCGAACCGGTGGCGAGGTGCGTGATCTGATCGAGCCCGGTGTTATTCTGCTGCGGGCCGGCCGGCCCGTCTTGGTGGTGCCCGACGTCGTTGCCCCCCTGCAGCTTCGCCGGGTCGTAGTGGCTTGCAAGGACACCCGTGAGTGCCGGCGTGCGGTGCAAGATGCGCTTCCGTTCCTCCGGGAAGCCAAGGAAGTTCTTGTGGTCGGAATCGGTGAAGAAGAATCGAAATCCCTTGACAAGAAAACCC
>DASSJW010000469.1:0-4209 GCA_035690995.1 Xanthobacteraceae bacterium | reverse complement strand
CGCTCGGCCGTGCGGCGTTGCTCGGCGCTGCGCACGGTCCAGGTGAGCAGCGGGAGGCCCAGAATCCTGCGCGCGACCGTCGGCAGGGTCGCGGGCAGGTCGGCGACCGAATATGCGATGAACTGCGGGCGCGCGTGCAGGGACTGCGCGAGCAAGCCGAGCGCCTCCCTCGCCGGGGCGAGGCGGCGCCCGCGCTGGCTGGCTAAGTGGGGGCTTTCCGCCACCAGGCCGCGCGGCACCTGCGGCGCGATCACGCGCAAGGTCGCGATCTGCGCAGGGTCAAACGACATCAACGCGACCGGTCCGCGATACCGTCCGAGCACCTTCGCTGCGCGCTCGACGAGGCGGCGATCGTCCGTGAGGCGGCTCTTCAGTTCGACCACCAGCGTGGCCCGGCCCGCCACCAGTTCGCACAATTCGGCGAGCGTGATCATGCGATCGGCGGTGGCCTTGAACGGAAGGCGTTTGAGCTCGGCGGCCGTCAGCGCATCCAGCCGTCCTTTGCCGTCGGTCAGGCGGTCGAGCGTGTCGTCGTGATACACCATGGCATCGCCATCGGCACTGATCTGCAAGTCGCATTCGATGCCGTAAGCGCCGGCAATCGCCGCTGCGAATGCCGACGGCGTGTTCTCGATGACGCCTTTTTGGGCATCATGCAGGCCGCGGTGCGCCACCGGCCGTGCGATCAGCCAGTCGAGACCCGCCATCGCAGAATTTTCCGGAAGGGAGGAGGCCGGTCGCCTGCAGCAAATGTGAGCACGAAATAATCTGATACCTTAGGCGACCTCGAAAACGCCCTCGACTTCGACCGCGGCGTCCGCCGGGAGCACCGCCACGCCGACCGTCGTGCGCGCGTGCCGGCCCTTGTCGCCGAGCACGGCAACCATGAGGTCGGAGGCGCCGTTCATGACTTTGGGGCCCTCCAGGAAGGACGGCGAGGAGTTGATGAAGCCGCCGAGGCGAACCACCCGCTTGACCTGGTCGAGATCGCCGAGTGCTGCTTTGACCTGCGCCAGGACGTTGATCGCGCAGGCGCGCGCCGCTTTTTGGCCGTCCTCGACCGATACCCCATCGCCCAGCTTGCCCTTGGCGACGAGCTTGCCGCTGGCATCGAGGCAGATCTGGCCCGAGACGAACAGCAGGGTGCCGACCTGCACGAAAGGGATGTAATTGGCGACAGGCGTGGCCGGCGTGGGGAGCACGATCCCGAGTTCCGCAAGTTTCTTTTCGACCGTTCCGGCCATGATGGTCTCCTTGGCTGCTATGGTGCGTTTGGCGCTGATCGGCTGCTGTCGGCGCCCTGTCTTCGCCGATCGGGCGCGGCCATGCAAGCCGCCCGCCGGTGTCGGCGCGGGCCCGCTCTTGGCCGTGTCTGGTTGCGCGCAGCTAGTGACCTACCTATGTTGCGCCGCAAGCGGGCGGCGCGGAGGCAAATTGCGATGATGATGTCGGGCAGATCTGTGCTCTGCGGGTCGGCGGCGCTGGCGGTAACGTTGGCTGGCGGGTTCGGCTTGCGTCATGCAACGGCGTTGACGCCGGCGGACGAACTGGCGTCCCACCGCGCGGTTTACGAGCTCAAGCTGGCGCAAACCCGCGGCAATTCTCCCGCCATGTCCGCGCGCGGACGCATTCTCTACGACTTCTCCGGCAATGCCTGCGATGGTTATGCGCTGCAGTTCCGTCAGGTCTCCGAGCTCGACAATGGCGAGGGCAAGGTCACGCTCAGCGACCTGCGCTCGACCACCTGGGAAGACGGCGCGGCAAAGTCGTACATCTTCAAGTCGCAGAACTATCTCAACGAGACCATGATCGATGCGGTCGATGGCAAGGCCGAGCGGAGCGCGGACAAGGTCACGGTCACCCTGACCAAGCCCGTCGACAAGACGTTCAACCTCGAAGCGGCGACGGTGTTTCCGACCGAGCACATGCGCCGGATCATCGCTGCCGCGCGTGAAGAGAAGAGCATCCTCGAGCTTCCGGTCTATGACGGATCGGAGAAGGGCGAAAAGATCTACAACACACTCACCGTCATCGGCCACGTGATCGCGCCCAACGAGCGCGTTCCCACCGATGCTGCTGCCGGCAAGGAAGCGCTCGCCGGTCTCAAGCGTTGGCCGGTCACGGTGAGCTATTTCGACCAGGCGTCCAAGAGTGGCGAGCAGGCGCCGGTTTACGCCATCAAGTTCGAGCTTTACGAGAATGGCATCTCGCGCGCGCTGGTGCTCGATTACAACGATTTCGCCATCAGCGGCGAGCTCACCTCGCTCGAGGTGCGCGACACCAAGCCCTGCAAATAGGAGACGATGGCGGCCGGATCCTAGCCGTCCTCGATCGTGTGCCGGCCGTCGTCCGGTTCCTCGAGCGCGAGGCCCTTGATGACGGCCTCGTCGCCGAACCTTTCGCGCAGCCGGTCCATCGCCTGTTCGGCCTCCGCGGTGCGGCGATCGAGCAGGTCGGCGAGATCCACCCCCGTGCCATCATCGAGCGATGAAACGCCGATGCCGATCAGGCGGAACATCGTGCCATCGGTTTCGCGCCCGAGCAGCTCGCGCCCGGCCGCGAAGATCCGCGCGGCCAGTTGCGTGGGATGGCCGAGGGTCTGCGCCCGCGTCCTGATGCGGAAATCGGCGGTTTTCAGCTTCAGCGTCACCGTGCCGCCGGCGAGCGCGTTGCTCTTGAGGCGGGTGGAGACTTTTTCGCACAAGTGCCACAACCGCAGTTCCAGCCGCCGGAAATCGGCGATGTCCTGATCGAAGGTGGTCTCCGCCGAAATGCTCTTGGTCTCCCGGTCGGCGTTGACCTTGCGATCGTCGACACCGTGCGCCAGGCGCGCGAGCCGTGCGCCCTCGGCGCCGTAGCGGCGCATCAGTTCGCGCTCGCCGGCGCGCTGCAGATCGCCGATCGTGCGCAAGCCGTCGCGCGCGAGGCGCTGCTGCGCCACCTTGCCCACGCCGAAGATCAGCGTCACCGGCTTCGGCGCCAGAAACGTGGCGGCTTCGGCCGCGCCGAGGACGGCGAAGCCGCGGGGCTTGTCCAGATCGGAGGCGATCTTGGCGAGGAACTTGGTCGGCGAGAGCCCGATCGACACGGTGATCCCGAGGCTCTGTTCGACGTCGGCGGCAAAGCGCGCGAGCGCCTTGGCCGGCGACATGCCGTGCAGGCGCGCGGTTCCGGACAGGTCCATGAACGCTTCGTCGATCGAGACCGGCTCGACCAGGGGCGTCAGTTTGAACATGAGGGCACGCACCTCGCGGCCGACGCGGGCGTATTTCTCCATGTCGGGCCGGACCACGCTGGCATGCGGGCACAGCCGCCGGGCCTCGAACATCGGCATCGCCGATCGCACGCCGAACGTGCGCGCCACGTAGCAGGCCGTGAGCACGACGCCGCGCTGGCGTCCGCCGACGATCACCGGCTTGTCCGCGAGCGTCGGATCGTCTCGTTTCTCGATGGTGGCGTAGAACGCGTCGCAGTCGACATGGGCGATCGCCAGCGCATCGAGTTCGGGATGGCGCAACAGGCGCGGCGAGCCGCACGCGGGACAGCGTGATACGCCGTCTGGCGCGTCGCGGCGGCAATCGCGGCAGAAGCCCGGCAGAGCTTGGCGCGCCGGCCCGTTGTTTACCGCGACACCGGCTGGTTTGCTCATGGCATGTCGCGTTCCCAGGGTTCCCCGGTGAGGACGTCGCGTGCGCGCATGACCGCTTCCGGATCGATCTCGTTGGCCGCGGCGAAGGCCAGCAGCAGGGCCTCGTCCGCCGCCACGTGATCGAGCACACCGGCGAGAAATCGCGGCTCGCGCGCGGCGTCGCGCAGCGAATCCGGTCCTATTCCAGTCATGGCCAGGAAACGCCCCAGTTGTTCGGGTTCGCCGGCGATGAAGCCAAGCGCCGCAATGGCAAGTTCCTCGGCCGCGGCCTGCCGCTCCTTGCGGCTCGCCGAGCGGCGCAGCTTGGTCATCGCGATCTCCGCAGCCAGTGCGGGTGGATTTGAAGTGGCTACCATTGTCGCCGCACGCTTACGCCGTCGAATCGCGTGGCGCCGGCGCGCCGATCCTAATCGCGAAACGGGATCAAGTCCCTCGACGCCGGGGCGAAATGTCGGGTAGGTGAGGGGCTCGTTTTCATCAGGGAGGCGTCTATGCGCAAGGGCCGTCTATCCGTTGCCGGCGCCAGCATCCTGTTCGCCTTGGGACTTGCGGCGTGGGAG
>DASSJW010000468.1:0-10181 GCA_035690995.1 Xanthobacteraceae bacterium | reverse complement strand
CATCATCCGCGACGAGGGCATGTCCGCGATCCTGGTGGAGCAGAACGCGCAGAAAGTGCTTGGCGTCACCGACCGGGCGGCGATTCTCGAGCGCGGGGTGGTGGTCTACGAGGGCGCGAGTGCGGATCTCTCCGCCGATCGGGCCGTGTTGGAGAGCTATCTCGGGGTCACCGCCGTTGGGCCTCGCCGTGGCGGTAAGACCAGGCATTGATGGGCGCCCTGCGGATGCCGGTGATGGGATTTGTCCCACATGGGCGCTTTCGCTTCGAGTGGGCACCGGTCAGCGGCCCCAAGCGCGCATGCGCGCAGTGCGCGGCGGAGCGCGACCGCCATGCGCTCTTGCGTACCGCGCATCGACCGGGACAATTCGCCGTCGTTTTGTGGTTGACGGCGCCTTGGCTGCCGTGCCTTTGCTCGCGCTGAATTCGCCCAGGAGCCGTTTCAATGCAAAGAACCAAACCGCCGTTTCGTGCCGATCATGTTGGCAGCTTCTTGCGCCCCGCCGCGCTCAAGGAGGCGCGTGCCAAGCGCGAACAGGGTGCGATCACGGCGGCCGAGCTCAAGGCCGTCGAGGATCGCGAGATCGAGAAGATCATCAAGAAGCAGGAGGAACTCGGCCTCAAGCTCGCGACCGATGGCGAGTTCCGCCGCTCCTGGTGGCACTTCGATTTCCTCGGGATGCTCGACGGCGTGGAGGTTTACGATACCGACCAGGGCATCCAATTCCGTGGTGTCCAGACCAAGGCGCAAAGCCTCCGCATCGTCGGCAAGGTCGGCTTCTCCAAGCATCCCATGCTGGAGCACTTCAAGTTTCTCAAGGCCCACACCAAGGTCACGCCGAAGATGACTATTCCGGCGCCCCCGGTGCTGCATTTCCGTCTGGCCAAGGACGGTATCAGGAAGGATATCTATCCTGATCTGGACGGGTTTTTTCACGATCTTGGCCAGGCCTACAAGCAGGCGGTGAAAGGGTTCTACGACGCCGGCTGCCGCTATCTGCAGTTCGATGACACGGTCTGGGCCTATCTTTGCTCGCAGGAGGAGCTGCGCAAGGCGCGCGAGCGGATGTCGAACGTCGATCAGCTTCAGGGCATCTATGCGCGCGTGATCAATGCTGCGCTCGAGGGCAAGCCTGCCGACATGACCATCACCACCCATGTCTGCCGGGGCAACTTCCGATCGACCTGGATTTCCGAAGGCGGCTACGAACCGGTGGCGGAGACGCTCTTGGGGAAGGTGAACTATGACGGCTACTTCCTCGAATACGACACCGACCGCGCCGGCGGCTTCGAGCCGCTGCGCTTCCTGCCGAAGGGCAACAAGATCGTGGTGCTCGGGCTCGTCACCTCCAAGAGCGGGACGCTCGAGAAGAAGGACGACGTCAAGCGCCGGATCGACGAAGCGGCCAAATTCGCGCCGCTGGAGCAGTTCTGCCTCTCGCCGCAGTGTGGTTTCGCCTCAACCGAGGAAGGCAACCTGCTCGCCGAGGAGGAGCAATGGGCGAAGCTGCGCATGATCAAAGAACTCGCCGACGAGGTCTGGAAGTAACGAACAGGGGGTGGCGAATAGCGAGCAGGGCCCCGCCGGGCAACCTTCTGGCCGGTTCTATCCGCCGCTCGCTAAAGGCCATTCGCAGTCCGGGAAAGACCGATGCAACGAACCAAGGCGCCGTTCCGGGCCGATCATGTCGGCAGTCTGCTGCGCCCCGCACCGCTCAAGCAGGCGCGGGCGAAGCACGAGAAAGGCGAGATCAACGCGAAGCAACTCGCGGAGATCGAGGACCGCGAGATCGAGAAGGTGGTCAAGAAGCAGGAGGAGGTCGGGCTCAAGCTCGCGACCGACGGCGAGTTGCGTCGCTCCTGGTGGCAATTCGATTTCTACAAGGGGCTTGATGGCGTGGAGCTCTATTCCACCGGCAAGGGCATCAGGTTTGCCGGTGTCGAGACCAAGGCCGAGAGCGTGCGCGTCGTCGGCAAGGTCGATTTCTCCACCCACCCGCACCTCGCGCATTTCCGCTTCCTCAAGGAGCACACGAGGGTAACGCCGAAAATGACGATTCCGGCGCCCTCGACGCTGCATTTCCGCCAGGGCCGCCAATCCATTGACAAGCAGGCCTATCCCGACATCGAAGGCTATTTCCACGACGTCGGATTGGCCTATCAAAAGGCGATCCGCGCCTTCTACGACGCTGGCTGCCGCTACCTGCAACTCGACGACACCGCCTGGTCGATGATCTGCGATCCGAAGGAACGGGATTTCTCCCGCCAGCGCGGCGACGATCCCGACCGATTGCCCGCGCAATATGCCCGCATGACCAACCAGGCGCTCGCAGGCCGTCCCGCCGATATGGTCGTGACCATGCATTCCTGCCGCGGCAATTTCCGCTCTACCTTCATCGCCCAGGGCGGCTACGAATATGTCGCCGATCGTCTGCTCGGGGAGGTCGACATCGACGGCTATTTCCTGGAATACGATACCGATCGCGCCGGCGGCTTCGAACCGCTGCGATTCGTGCCCAAGGGCAAGAAACAGGTCGTGCTCGGCCTGGTCACCTCGAAGAGCGGCACGCTGGAAAGGAAGGACGACATCAAGCGGCGCATCGATGAAGCGACGAAATATGTCGACATCGATCAGCTGTGCCTCTCCCCGCAATGCGGCTTCGCCTCGACCGAGGAGGGCAATGTGCTCGCCGAGGATGAACAATGGGCGAAGCTTCGCATGATCGTCGAACTCGCCGATGAGGTGTGGGGACGGTAGGAGTGCGAAGGTGAATAGCGAATAGCGGACGGGCGCGCCGGTTACTCGCTGGCCGTCATTCGCTGCTCGCCTATACTGTGCAAGGGATCGCCAAGAAATCCCGGGTCAACCCAATCAAACAACCACCTGGAGGAAAGCATGTCTGCAAGACTGAATTGGCGAGGCGCCGTGGCCTCGTTCGCTGCCGCTGCCGCTCTCGCCGCATCCGGGGTCCCGGCCGCCGCCCAGGCGCCATCCGGCCAGCCGATCACCATCGGCTTTGCCATGGCATTGACCGGCCCGCTCGCCGCCAACGGCAAGCAGGCGCTGCTCGGCGCCAAGATCTGGGAAGAGACCATTAACAAGAAGGGCGGCCTGCTCGGTCGTCCGGTGAAGCTTGTTTATTACGACGATCAGTCGAATCCCTCGACCGTGCCGGGCATCTACACCAAGCTGCTCGACGTCGACAAAGTCGATCTCGTGACCGGACCCTATGCCACCGCCCAGATCGCCCCTGCGATGCCGGTCGTGATGCAGAAGGGCAAGGTGTTCATCGGGTTGTTCGGGCTCGCCGTGAACAGTGAATTCAATTATCCGAAATATTTCGCCATGATTCCCTCCGGCCCGGAGACGAAGCCGGCGTTCACGAAGGGCTTCTTCGAAGTCGCCGCGCAGCAGAACCCGAAGCCGCAGACGGTAGCGCTGGTCGCCGCCGACCAGGAATTCTCGCGCAACGCCTGTGAGGGCGCCCGCGAGAACGCCAAGGCGGCCGGCCTGCGCGTGGTCTACGACAAGACCTATCCGCCGACCACCACCGACTTCTCGCCGATCGTGCGCGCCATCCAGGCAACCAATCCGGATATCGTCTCCGTCTGTTCGTACCCGCTCGATTCCGTCGGCATGGTGAAAGCGGTGAACGAAATCGGTTTCAAGCCGAAGATGATCGGCGGGGCCATGGTCGGCCTGCAAGCGACCGTGTTCAAGACTCAGCTTGGCCCGTTGCTCAACGGCTGGACCAATTACGAGACCTGGGTGCCCTCGGAGAAGATGTTGACCCCTGAGGTCAAGGAGTTCCTCGCCACCTATCAGTCGCGCGCCGCCGCCGAAGGCGTCGATCCGCTCGGCTATTACCTCGGCACCTGGGGCTATGCGTATATGGAACTGCTCGGTAATGCGATCGCCGGTGCGAAGAGCATCAACGACGATCAGATCGCCAACTATCTGCGCAGCAACCCGGTCAAGACCATCATGGACGACATCAAGTTCGGCAAGGGCGGTGAGTGGGCCGCCTCGCGCATGCTGCAGGTCCAGTATCACGACATCAAGGGCAACACGGTCGACCAGTTCAAGGGTATGGACACACAGACCGTGTTGACGCCGGCCGACCTGAAGACCGGCAATATCATCTATCCCTACGAGAAGGCGAAGTAGCCGGTCGCGGGACCAGCGGCGCACCGCTCATGCGGTGCGCCGCATTCGGACACGTCATGTCGGGTAGTGCGAAGGCCCCCTGCGTCAGTCGCACTTTCCGCCTTGCAACAATTGCCTTGCGCGACGATCATGCCCAGATGTGATCGAGCTCGGGTAACAACAACAAGAAAGAACCCACTCCAGGAGATGACCATGCCCTACGTAACGGAAGACAACCTGACCCAGGTCGCGATGGAGCGCTGGAAGGATATCCCGGATCCGCGCCTGCGGCAGATCATGCAATCCCTGATCAAGCATCTCCACGGCTTCGTGCGCGATATCGAGCCGACGCAGGCGGAATGGGCCGTCGCGATCGATTGGCTCACCCGCACCGGCAAGCTGTGCTCGCAGAAGCGGCAGGAATTCATCCTTACCTCGGACGTGCTTGGCGTCAGCATGCTGGTCGACGCCATCAACCATCGCCGGCCCGGTGCGGCAACGCCCAGCACGGTCGAGGGACCGTTTCACGTGCCCAATGCGCCGTCGATCGCGAACGGCGGCAACATGGCGCAGGGCGCGCCCGGCATCCCCTGCTTCGTCACCGGCACCGTGCGGGGTCTCGGCGGCGAGCCGGTCGCGGGAGCGACGCTCGACCTGTGGCAGACCGACGGCGAAGGCCTCTACGAGGATCAGCGTGAGGTGGACGGGCCCTGGATGCGTGGCCTCTACCGCACCCAGCCGGATGGTTCCTACGTGATCCGCACGGTGGCGCCGATTGCCTATACCATCCCCATGGACGGCACCGTGGGCGAACTGATGGAGCGCACCAACATCAGCCACATGCGGCCTGCGCATATCCATTTCGCCATCACCGCGCCCGGCTACCATGACTGCGTCACCCATCTGTTCAAGCAGGGCGACGAATTCATCGAGACCGACGTCGTCTACGGGGTGAAGGCGCCTCTGATCGTCGAGTTCGTGAAGAAGCCGCCCGGCAAGACGCCGACCGGCGAAACGCTCTCCACGCCATTCTACGAGGTCAAGTACGACTTCGTACTGGAGCAGAAGGCTAAGGCACTCGCCGCCGCGGAGTAACGAGTCATCGGTACCGCCGTGCGACATGCGAAGTTGGATGCCCCGCGAAGGCGGGGCATGGCCTTCGACCGATGTGATTGATTTCAACGAGCGGCCATGACTGGATCGCCCGCCTGCGCGGGCGATGACAGTCTTTCCCAAAACACAAAAACCATCATGCCACGCACCAAGCCGCCGTTTCGCGCCGATCATGTCGGAAGCCTCCTGCGTCCCGCCGCCCTCAAGGAGGCGCGCCCCAGGCGCGAGCGCGGTGAGATCAGCCCGGAGGAACTCAAAGCGGTTGAAGACCGCGAGATCGAGAAGGTGATCCGCAAGCAGGAGGAAGTCGGCCTTCGCTCGGTGACCGACGGCGAGTTTCGCCGCGCGTTCTGGAACTATGATTTCCTCGGCGAGATCGACGGCGTCGAAGCTTATCTCGGTGAGCGCAAGATCAAGTTCCAGGGGCCGCAGCCCAAGCCCATGATGCTGCGCGTGGTCGGCAAGCTCGGTGGCTATCGTCCGCATCCGATGATCGATCATTTCAAGTTCGTCGCGGCGCATGCCAAGGCGACGCCGAAAATGACCATTCCCTCGCCCTCGTCGCTGCATTTCCGCTATGGGCGCGACGCGGTGCCGACCGAGATCTATCCCGAGATGGATGATTTCTATCGCGACCTCGGTGAGGGCTATCGCAAGGCGGTGCGGGCCTTCAGCGACGCCGGCTGCCGCTACCTCCAGCTCGACGAGGTCAACTTCACCTATCTCTGCGACCCCAAGCTGCGCGCCTTCGTGGCCAATCGCGGTGAGGATCCCGAGACCCTCCCGCACGTCTATGCCCGCATGATCAATGCTGCGCTGTCCGATGTCGCGCCCGACGTGACCAAGGCGATGCATCTGTGCCGCGGCAACTTCCAATCGACCTTCGTCGCCTCTGGCGGCTACGAGCCGGTGGCTGAAATCCTGTTCAACGAGATCAATATCGACGCTTATTTCATGGAATACGACAGCGACCGCGCCGGCGGCTTCGCGCCGCTGCGGTTCGTGCCCAAGGGCAAGATGGTGGTTCTCGGGCTCGTCACCTCGAAGAGCGGCACGCTCGAATCGAAGGACGAGCTCAAGCGCCGCATCGATCAGGCCGCGAGGTTCATCGACCTCGACCAACTCTGCCTCTCGCCGCAATGCGGCTTCGCGTCGACCGAGGAAGGCAATATCCTGGCCGAAGACGAGCAATGGGCGAAGCTGCGGCGGATCGTCGAGGTTGCCGATGAGGTCTGGGGATAGAATGGGAGCGGCGGATGGCGATTAGTGGGCAGGGGGAGCGGGCGGCACGTTTTCCGCTCGTCGTTCGCTAGTCATCATTCGCCCACGGATGCCGGGAGTAAACCAGTGAAACGAACCAAGCCTCCATTCCGTGCCGATCACGTCGGCAGCCTGCTGCGGCCAGCGTCGCTGAAGCAGGCACGCGAGCGCCGCGCCAAGGGCGAGATCGGCGCCGCCGAACTAAAGGCGGTCGAGGATCGCGAGATCGACCGGATCATCAAGAAGCAGGAAGATGTCGGGTTGCAGTCCGTGACCGACGGCGAGTTCCGCCGCTCCTGGTGGCATCTGGACTTTCTGTGGGGCCTCGATGGCGTCGAGCGCCACGTCATGGATACCGGCATCGCTTTTGCCGCGGTCACCACGCGCAATGAAGGCGTGCGAGTGACCGGCAAGCTAGGGTTTTCCGGCCATCCGATGATCGAGCATTTCAAGTATGTGGCGGCGCACACCAAGCGCATGCCCAAAATGACGATCCCGGCGCCTTCGGCGATCTATGGCCGCCCGGTGATGACGCCGATCGACAAGAGCGTGTATCCCGACCGCGAACAATTCTTCGTGGATCTCGGCCAGGCCTATCGCAAGGCGGTGCGCGCGTTCGCCGACGCCGGCTGCCGCTACCTCCAGCTCGACGAGGTGTTCATCGCCATGCTGTGCGATCCGAAATATCGCCAACAGATGACCGACCGCGGCGACAATCCCGAACGTCTGGGCGAGCTTTACGGTGAACTCATCAATACCGCGATGTCGGACATTCCCTCCGACATGACGATCACGATGCATCTCTGCCGCGGCAACTACAAATCGACCTTCATGGGCACGGGCGGCTACGAGGCGGTGCAGGAAATCCTGTTCAACAAGATCAACGTGCACGGCTATTTCATGGAGTACGACGATCAACGCTCCGGCGGCTTCGAGCCGCTGCGCATGCTGCCCAAGGGCAAGTCGGTGGTGCTGGGCATCGTCACCACCAAGAGCGGCGAGCTCGAAAGCAAGGACGAGCTCAAGCGCCGCATCGACGAAGCGGCCAAATATGCCCCTCTCGATCAGCTCTGCATTTCCGGCCAATGCGGCTTTGCCTCAACCGAAGAGGGCAACACGCTGACCGAGGACGAGCAATGGGCGAAATTGCGCCGGATGGTCGAGGTCGCGGAGGAAGTATGGGGGTAAGTGTCTGGCCCTCTCAAAATCTTAGCTTGTCATACCCCGCTTAGGCGGGGCATCCAGTATCCCACCGGGTCATGAATGAAAGCTCCTGCGCCCCAGGAAGGCCGGGGGTTGCTGGATTGCCCCTTCGCGGGCAATGACCGCTGGCTTCGTTGAGCAAGGATCAAGGCAGATGGCTTCTGGTATGGTCGCCGGCAAGGTCGCAATCGTCACCGGTGCGGGCCGGGGCATCGGGCGCGGCATTGCCCGGCTGCTGGCGCAGGAAGGCGCCCGTGTCGTCGTCTGCGACATCGGCGCGAGCCTTGAAGGCGCCGGCGCGGATGCCGGCCCGGCGCATGACGTGGTCAAGGAAATCAAGGCCGGCGGCGGCGAGGCGATCGCATCGACGCTCTCCATCGCGGAGCCCAAGAACGCCGACGAGATCGTCAAGGCGGCGCTGACGGCCTTCGGCCGGGTCGACATCCTGGTCAACAATGCCGGCATTCTGCGCGACCGCATCTTCCATCGCATGAGCTGGTCGGACTGGTCGGACGTGCTGGCGGTGCATCTCAACGGTTCCTTCAACATGAGCCGGGCTTGCGCGGTGCAGTTCCGCGAGCAGAATTCCGGCGCCTTCGTGCACATGACTTCGACCTCGGCGCTGGTCGGCAATTTCGGGCAAGCCAATTACATGGCAGCGAAGTTCGGCATCGTCGGGCTCTCGCGCGGGATTGCCCTCGACATGCAGCGCTTCAAGGTGCGCTCGAACTGCATCGCGCCGTTTGCCTGGACGCGCATGATCGACTCGATTCCGGCGGAGACCCCCGAGGAAAAGGCGCGGGTCGAGCGCTTCCAGCAGATGACGCCGGAGAAGATCGCCCCGCTCACGGTCTATCTGGCGTCGGACCGCGCCGAGGGCATCTCCGGGCAGATCTTCGGTGTCCGCAACAACGAGATATTCCTGTTCAGCCAGCCGCGTCCGGTCCGCACGCTGCATCGGTCCGAGGGCTGGACGCCGGAAGCGATCGACCAGCAGCTCAAGGGCGCGCTCGGGCCGTCGTTGACGCCGCTCGAGCGTTCGACCGACGTGTTCTCCTGGGATCCGGTGTGACGCCGTGTTTGCGCCGGGGACACGGAGGTGGGATCGTGCGGTTCTGACCAGCGCATTGGTGTCGTGTTGCAATGGCTGAAGATAACGTCGAAGACGGATCCGACGAACTTGCGCAAATCCGCGAATCCGTTCGCGCGCTCTGCGCCGGGTTCCCCGGTGAATATTGGCGCACGCTCGACCGCGAGCGCGCCTACCCGACCGAGTTCGTCGGCGCGCTCACCGACGCCGGGTTCCTGGCCGCGCTGATCCCGGAGGAATACGGCGGCAGCGGCCTGACCATGACGGCGGCGGCCGCCATCATGGAGGAGATCCAGGCGTCGGGTTGCAATGGCGCGGCCTGTCACGCCCAGATGTACACGATGGGCACGGTGTTGCGGCACGGCAGCGCGGCGCAGAAGGCGCGCTGGTTGCCGCAGATCGCGGCCGGCAAGCTGCGGCTGCAGGCCTTCGGCGTCACCGAGCCGACATCGGGCTCGGACACCCTCAACCTGCGCACGACCGCGCTGCGCGAAGGCGACCACTACATCATCAATGGCCAGAAGATCTGGACCTCGCGCGCCGAGCATTCCGATCTCCTGCTGCTGATCGCCCGCACCACGCCGCGCGAGCAGGCCAAGAGCCGCACCGGCGGTCTCTCGGTTTTCCTGGTCGACATGCGGCTGGCGCAAGGCAGCACCGGCATCAGCATCAATCCGATCCGGACCATGATGAATCACGCGACCACGGAGCTGTTCTTCGACGACCTGCGGGTGCCGGCGGAAAATCTCATCGGAGAAGAAGGCCGGGGCTTCCGTTACATCCTCAGCGGCATGAATGCCGAGCGCATTCTCATTGCGGCCGAGTGCATCGGCGATGCCAAATGGTTCATTGCCAAGGCCACCGGCTACGCCAAGGAGCGGACGGTGTTCGGCCGGCCGATCGGGCAGAACCAGGGCGTGCAGTTCCCGATCGCGCGGGCTTACGCGCAGATGCGTGCCGCCGAGCTGATGGTGCGGGAGGCGGCGTCGCTCTATGAGAGCGGGCGCGAGTGCGGTGCGGAAGCCAATATGGCGAAGCTGCTCGCCGCCGACGCCTCCTGGGCGGCGGCCGACATGTGCCTGCAGACCCACGGCGGCTTCGGCTTCGCGGAGGAGTTCGACATCGAGCGCAAGTTCCGCGAAACGCGGCTTTACCAGACCGCGCCGATCTCGACCAACCTGATCCTGTCTTATCTGGCCGAACACGTTCTCGGCCTGCCGCGGTCGTATTGAACCGCCGATCCCGGTGCGCCGCAGCAAACGCGGCTTTCAGAAGCTTCGAGGGACGAAAAACCGGATTCCCGCTTGCCGATGCGGCAACCGGTTGGCTAGGACTTTGTTGACGATCGGGTGACATGTGATGAGCCTGA
>DASSJW010000467.1:0-3456 GCA_035690995.1 Xanthobacteraceae bacterium | reverse complement strand
TACCTCGCCGGGTTGCGCCGCATCTGCGACGCCCACCGTGTGCTGCTGATCCTCGACGAGGTGCAGTCGGGCCTCGGCCGCACCGGCGCCTGGTTCGCATTCGAGCATGAGGGCATCCGCCCCGACGGCGTCATCCTGGGCAAGGCGCTTGGCGGCGGCGTGCTGCCGGTCTCCGCCTTTGTCGCCACGCGCGAGCTCATGGACGTGTTCACGCCCGGCTCGCACGGCTCGACCTTCGGCGGCAATCCGCTCGCCGCCGCGGTGGGCCTCGAGGCGCTGCATGTGATCCGCGAGGAAGGATTGGTGGAGCGAAGCCGCGATCTTGGTGCTCACATGCTGGCGCGGCTGTCCGCGATGGACAGTCCGGCGCTCAAGGCCGTGCGCGGCCGCGGCCTGTGGGTCGGCGCCGAGATCGATCCCGCGGTCGCGAGCGCGCGCGACGCCTGCGAGCGACTGCTGGAGAAAGGCGTGCTCTCCAAGGAGACGCACCGCACGGTCGTTCGCCTGGCGCCGCCCCTGATCATCGCGCGCGACGATCTCGACTGGGCGCTCGATCGCTTCGAGGACGTGCTGCACGAGCTCGACGGCACCCGCCGTCCCTCGCGCGCGGCGTGAACCCTAGCCTGAAGGAATACTCCCATGACGACGCTCCATAAGCGCAGCGCGCGCCTCCTGATGTGCGCCCCCGAGCACTTCGCGGTCAGCTATGCCATCAATCCGTGGATGGACCCGACGAGCTGGGCCCGCGACAACCGCGCCCACGCGGCGGCCGCGCGCGAATGGGCCGACCTGTGTCGCACTTTGACCGCGCACGGTGCCGAGATCGACCTGGTGCCGTCGGTGCCGGGCCTGCCCGATCTCGTGTTCACCGCCAACGCCGCCGTCGTGCTCGATCGCCAGGCGCTGCTTGCGCGCTTCCGTCACCCGGAGCGCCAGCGCGAGGAGGCGCATTTCGAGGCGGCCTTCCGCTCGCTGCAGGCGCACGGCCTGCTCGATGCGGTGCGCAAGCTGCCGGACGACGTCGTGCTCGAAGGCGCCGGCGACTGCGTCTGGGATGAGACCCGCAAGCTGTTCTGGATGGGGCATGGTCCGCGCTCGGATGCCGCCGCGCGTCACGCGGTCGCCGACATGTTCGGCCAGGATGTGGTCGCGCTCGAGCTCGCGGATGCGCGCTTCTACCATATGGACACCGCGCTCTCCGCGCTGCCGCGCGGCGAGGTCATGTATCTGCCCGACGCATTCACCAAGGCCGGCCGGGCCGCGATCCGCCAGCGGGTCGCGCCGGACCAGCGCATCGAGATCGGCAGCGGCGATGGCGGCCGGCTTGCCGCCAATGCCGTCTGCCTCGGCGATGCCGTGGTGATGTCGGGCTGCGGCGAGCGCCTGCGCGCCGAGCTCGCGGAGCGCGGCTACCGGGCGGTGACGACGCCGCTGCCGTCATTCCTGCGTAGCGGCGGCTCGGCCTTCTGCCTCACGCTGCGGCTCGACCGCCACTCGGTGCCGGCAGCCGCGATGTCCGAGCGCGCCGCGGTGGCGTAATCGTCGATCGACTGACGTCGCCCTTTCCTCGTCATGCCCCGCGCAGGCGGGGCATACAGTGGCCCGGGGTCCGGCGATGACTGGATCGTCCGCTTTGTTGAACGATGACAAGCGTGGCGCCTAAAGTCAGCGCCAGGCGCCTCCACCCCCGCGTGCGGCATCAGCACGCACAATCGCCCCTGACAACCGGGCGGATTCCGGGCTAAGCTTCGCCCGTCACGGATGACACGCCGACGCACAGTCGTAGATGGCTGCAGCAGAACCGGCGGCGTCCGCGCGGGAAACCCATGGAGGATGCATCATGCTCAAGGGCAGGATGACGCGACGCCGATTCGTGGCGACGAGCGCGGCCGCCACGGTGGCGATGCCGTTTGTGCGCGGCGCCCATGCCGCCGGCAAGCTGTCGATGGGATTCTGGGACCACTGGGTGCCAGGGGCCAACAACACCACGACGGCGTTGGTCAACGAGTGGGCGGAACAGGAGAAGGTCGAGGTCTCCATCGACTACATCACCTCGGTCGGGAACAAGAACCTGCTCACCATCGCGGCCGAGGCGCAGGCGAGATCCGGGCACGATATTTTCGCCTTCCCGACCTGGGAGCCGCAGGCGCACGCCAAGAGTCTCGAGCCGGTCGATGACGTCATGGCCGAACTGATCAAGCAGAACGGCCCGGTCAACCCGACGGTCGATTACCTCGCGCACGCGAACGGCCATTGGCTGGCGGTGCCCGCCACCGTCGGCAGCCAGATCAAAGGGCCGTGCTCGCGCATAGACCTGATGAAGCAGCACGCCGGTATCGACGTGGTGGCGATGTATCCGGCGGGCGGCCCGCCCAAGGCCGAGGCCTGGACGCTCGACGCCATGCTCAAGGCGGCCGAAGCCTGCCAGAAGGCCGGTTATCCCTTCGGCATCGGGCTCGGCACCACCGAGGACAACACCGACACGTCGGGCGCGATCTTCCAGTCCTTCGGCGCCAACCTGGTCGACGACAAGGGCAACATCTCGGTCAAGTCCGACGCGGTGCGCCAGGCGCTCGACTATTACAAGAAGCTCGCCCAGTTCCTGCCGCCGGACGCGCCGGCGTGGGACAACACCTCCAACAACAAATGGCTGATCGCCGGCAAGGGCGCGCTGATCATGAACCCGCCGAGTTCGTGGGCGGTCGCCAAGCGCGATGCGCCGCAGATCGCGGAGCAGCTTTGGACCCATGGCATGCCGTCAGGTCCGAAGGGGCGCTACGCACCCTTCCTGCCCTATTTCTGGGGCATCTGGAACTTCAGCAAGAACAAGCCCGCGGCCAAGAGCCTCCTGGTGCGCCTGTCACAGCGCGCGTCGGCGGAGAAGATGGTGGCGGCGAGCGCCGGCTATGACCTGCCCTCGTTCGTCAGCTTCGCCGACTTCAAGACCTGGGCCGAGGAAGGGCCGCCCAAGGGCACGCTCTACCACTACCCGAATCCGCACAATCACCAGATCCTGTCGGTCGGCGCGGCGCCGGCGCCCCCGCGCATCGCCCATCAGATCTACACCCAGGCGATCCAGACCAAGATGGTGGTGCGGTTCAAGCAGGGCGAACCGATGGAAAAGACCCTGGCCTGGGCCGAGAGCGAGATCGAAGGCTTCATGCGGACCTGAGCCAGTGTCGCGATGCCGAAGTTCGCAAACCCTCGCGGCACCCTCTGATGCGAACTTCGGAATCAAAGGGACACTGGCAACTTAATAATTCCAGTGCGGCTTTTGGATTTGAAGTTCCTAACTGAACTTGCTGCTACGACGATGGGAACTTCAAATCCACCGCACTGCGCTCGCGGTGCTGCTTGCTGCTTGCCGGGAGGGCGGGCGGCACGCCACCGCCGCGCGCGGCAGCGGGCTCCCTCCGCCGGGTAATGGGCGCCCGCTGCCGCTGATCCTGCGGCACG